>JAITMV010000189.1 GCA_031277295.1 Burkholderiaceae bacterium
CCGACCAAGGTGGACCGCTCTGCCGCCTACGCCGCGCGCTACGTCGCCAAGAACATCGTCGCCGCCGGGCTGGCGCGCCAGTGCCAGATTCAACTGGCCTACGCCATCGGCGTGGCGCGGCCGATGAACATCACCGTGTTCACCGAAGGCACCGGCGCCATCCCCGACGAGCAGATCGCCGCGCTGGTGCGCAAGCATTTCGATCTGCGGCCCAAGGGCATCATCCAGATGCTCGACCTGCTACGCCCCATCTACGCCAAAACCGCCGCCTACGGCCACTTCGGCCGCGACGAACCGGAATTTACCTGGGAGCGCACTGACAAAGCGGCGCTGCTGCGGGCCGAGGCTCATCTGGGATGAGCCTAGGAAACCCCTGAACAATTCACCACCGTTCAGGCTGAAGCTCTGTCGAAGCCCTTGATTTTCATGGGGATTCCCTTCGACAGAGCTTCAGGACGAACGGAATTAATCAGAGGTTCCTTGGCGAAACTTCGTTTTATCGAAGCTCCGCTTTCCCGCCCTCGCGGGAATGACGATGGATAGTTTTGTGGCGAAAAAACCTTAGATTAGCGCCCATGCCCCAAAGCGAGGGTGCGCACGCCGCACGAGACTCGGTGAGGCGCTGCCCTAACCCGCGCGCGCCAGCCGCTCGCTTTTCCAGTACACGTCGTCGCCCGCACTGCCGTCCGTGCGGTGACGGTTGAGCACGCGCGCCAGCACAAACAGCAAATCACTCAAGCGGTTAAGGTACTGGCGCGGCGCCGGACGCAGTTCTTCCAACTCGCCGAGCGCCACCACGGCGCGTTCAGCGCGGCGGGCGACGGTGCGGCACACATGCGCCTGCGCCGCTGCGCGCGTGCCTGCCGGCAGGATGAACTCTTGCAGCCGCGGCAAGCGCGCATTATGGACGGCCAAAGCGCCGTCCAGTTGCGCCAGCGCGTCTTCCTTGAGCAACTCGAAACCGGGCGTCGATAACTCGCCGCCCAGATTGAATAATTGGTGCTGGATGTCGATTAGCAACTCGCGCACCTCGGGCGGCATATCCTCGCACAGCAGCAGCCCGATGAGGCTGTTCAACTCGTCCACATCGCCCATCGCCCGCGGGCGGGCGCTGGCCTTGGACACGCGCTCATTGTTGCCCAGGCCGGTGGTGCCGTCGTCGCCCGTGCGGGTAGCGATTTGGGTCAGCCGTTTACCCATAATCAAGACTTGATTTGCCCCGCCAGCGCGCGCAGCCCGAGCAGGTAGGAATCGACGCCGAAGCCGCAAATCTGCCCGCGCGCGATAGCGGCAATGAACGACTGTCGGCGAAACGGTTCGCGCGCGTGAATGTTGGACATATGCGCTTCGACGATTGGGCAGCGCAAAATCGCCAGCGCATCGCTGATGGCAATGCTGGTGTGCGTCCACGCCCCTGCATTAATCAGCACGCCATCCACGCCGTCGCGGTGCGCCTGGTGGATGCGCTCGCACATCGTGCCTTCATGGTTGGTCTGAAAACATTCGACAGTCACGCCCAACTCGCCGGCCAGGGCCGTAAGCGCAGCGTCGATGTCGGCCAGCGTCGCCGTGCCGTACTGCGCCGGATCGCGCTGGCCGAACATATTGAGGTTAATACCGTGCAGAACGAGAAGCTTCATGGCCGGGATTGAATCACAGTTTCGGTATGCCCTGAAAGGCGTGGACTTGAAAACCGCGCTCGTCCGCTTGTCATCTTCAGAAAAACCGCGTCAACGCCCGACTTTCGGGACTTCGATGACCTCCACCTATTGGGTGAGCGCGCTACGCACCCGATCTTAGCTACCCTCGGACGCGCAAGTGGAATGACGATGGAAAAAAGCGCCACGATTGACTGGACAAGGAAGACAGCAAGCGTAGGGCGGGGTTCACCCCGCCATCCCCCGGTTTCGTGAAGCGGCGCTTGTGGCGGGGTGAACCCCGCCCTACATTTGCTTTTTTTGCACCGCCGGTCCCCATCCCTGCCTTCCCCCAGCGGGGGAAGGAGAAAAACCGGCGAGACAATGGACGGTTTCATCTCAGTTGTTCATGACGCTCACGCGCCACCCGCGACGCATGAAACGTTTGGCCTAGGGGCAACCCTTGTGGTTGCCCTGTGTGCCTGACACCGGCCCTTGTCCAGTGGATACAAGGGCAACCACAAGGGTTGCCCCTACAGCGGTCGCGCCAAACGGGTCAAGTTTCATCTCAGATCAACGGCACCGCCAACCGCGCTAGCACTGCCCGCGTATCGGGTCGCACGCCGCGCCACCAGGCAAAAGCCTCGGCGGCCTGCTCCACCAGCATCCCGGCGCCGTCGGCCAACCGGGTGCAGCCGGCGGCTTGCGCCTGTTTGAGAAACGGCGTTAGCCCTTTTCCGTACACCATGTCGTAGGCCAGCGCGCCAGCCGCGAAAGCGCTGGCGGACACGGTAGGCGCGTCATGGCCCAGACTGGCTGAAGTGGCGTTGATGACCACATCAAACGCATCGCCTTGCCGCAGTTCGTCCAGACCGCCGCCATCCAGCGTGCAGGCCGGCGGCAGATGCACAGCCAGATCACGTACCAGAGCGCGCGCCTTGGCCGCCGTGCGATTAGCGATAACGATACGCCCCGCGCCGGCGCGCGCCAGCGGCAACAGCGCGCCGCGCGCCGCGCCGCCCGCGCCGAGCAGCAGCACGCGCCGGCCAGCCAGCGGCAGACACAGGTTGTGTTCAAGGTCACGCACCAAGCCAATGCCGTCAAAGTTTTGCGCCTGCACGCGCGCGCCATCAAAGCGCAGCGCATTGGCCGCGCCGGCCAGCAGTGCGTCGTCACTGGCCTCGTCGGCGGCAGCCAGCGCGTCCAGCTTGAACGGCAACGTCACATTCACGCCCTGCCCTCCACTGGCGCGAAAAGCCGCCAGCGCACGTGCGAAGCCGCCCGGCTCGGCACCGCCATCAATGGCCTCGTAACACATATCCTGCCCGGTGGCCCGAGCAAACAGGCCATGAATCAGAGGCGACTGACTGTGGGCAATGGGGTGGCCGATGACGGCATAACGCTCAGACATGAAATAACGGCGGACACGAGTTGGTGATGCGCTATTTTGCCGCTTGAACCTAGAAACCGCAGTTGGACGCGCCCGAGCAGGCCGTCATCGGGTGGGCTGGCAAGGCGAGAGGACGCCGCTAAGCTACTGCCTGCAAGGACGAGCAGCGCCGCCAGCGCGCCAGAAGCTCCAAGTTTTGGCGGCCTGATCGGGCGCGTAGCGCTCTCACCCAAAAGGTAGGTGAGAGCTAAGGCCCGAAAGTCAGCGTCCGCGCGACTCTCCTGAAGGTAACAAGCGGCGGGCGGCGGTTTCTAGGTTGAAACCCGCTCAAACCAATGCCCGCCGGCCACCCCTTAAAGTCAGGCAACCTGCAACGCCAACATGTCTTGCTGGAGCAGCAGATCAGCCATATAGGCAGCGGCGTTGCAGACACTCGCCTCGCCATTCGAGACCTGCGCTTGCGCGAGCGCGGCGTCCATGCCTGCGGGCGACACTGCCGCAACAGATACAGCAGCAGCGGGCGTATCCTCAACGATGCCGTCGAGGTCGATCTGCGAGTCGCTCTCATCTGAGGCGCTCACGAGCGCCGACAAACTTATGGGGCCGATGCAAGGGCCAGCGACAGGGACAAAGACTTCCGGCAAATAAACCACTCCGCCGATGACCTCCACCTGCTGCTCAGGCCAGACAGTCGTGTTGCCCGCCGTATCCATGGTGCTCAACACAACCGTATGGCTGCCCACGCTCAGCGGCGCCGACAATGAGTAGGTCCAGCCGTCATAGTCCACCGTAACCGGCTGCTCCTCGCCGCCGTCGATGCTGATGTGCATCTCCTCCGAAAAGGCGCGCGCCCACGCTTGCCCCTCGGGTGTAGGCATAACGTCAAGCGTTGCCATGGGCCCCACGCTGCCGCTCAGCATC
>JAITMV010000276.1 GCA_031277295.1 Burkholderiaceae bacterium
GTCATGCTGCGTTGCAAATCCTCGCAATACCACTCGGTATTGCTCCGGTTTGCGCCTTGCCTGACGAACAAATCCATCGATTTCATTTGTAAAGGTTTTGATGGAACGGAGCACTAGAAACCGTAGTTGACCGCTTGTTACCTTCAGGAAAGCCGCGTGAACATTGACTTTTGGGACCTAGCTGTCCCTAACCTCTTGGGTGAGAGCGCTACGCACCCGATGATCAGGCCGCCAAAACTTGGGGCTTCTGGCGCGCTGGCGGCGTTGCTCCTCGTTACGCACACGAGTGCGCTGCCTCGTCGCCCTTGCAGGGCGCGGCACAGCCGGCAGGCTGTGCCCGTTCGCGCCGTCCAAGGGTGCGCCAAGCACCCTTGGAGCCGCGGCGCTCACCCTTGCCAGCCCGCCCGATGACGACTCAGCTCGGGCGCGTCCAACTACGGTTTCTAGGTTGAACGTATGAACGAAGAACCGCTGGCGCTGTCGGCCGTTACCGCCACCACCGCGCTCGGAGTGGGGCTAGCACCGCTGCTGGCCGCTTTGCGCGCTGGTAAAAGTGGCCTTCGACCGTGCGATTTCGAGCATTGTGAACTGCCCACCTGGATCGGCCGGGTGCCGGACGTGGAAGCCGTGGCCTTGCCGCAAGCGCTGGCGCATTACGACTGCCGCAACAACCGGCTGGCGCTGCTCGGGCTGCAAGCCGACGGTTTTTTGGATGCCGCGCGCGCGGCCATCGTCCGCCACGGCGCTGAAAGAGTGGCGCTGATTCTGGGCACCAGCACTTCGGGTATTTTGTCGGCTGAGCTGGCCTACCGCGCGCGCGATGTTCACGGCGCGCTGCCGGCATGGTTCGATTACCGCGCCAGCCACAACACTGCTTCGGTGGTGGCCTTTGTGCGCGAGCTGCTGGGTCTGCGCGGACCGGCTTTTGCAGTCTCGACGGCGTGCTCGTCGTCGGCCAAGGCGTTCGCGGCGGCCGCTCGGCTGCTGGCAACCGGGATGGCTGATGCCGCCATCGTCGGTGGCGTGGATTCGCTGTGCTCGACGACCTTGTATGGCTTTACCTCGCTGGAATTGACCGCGCCCACGCCTTGCCGGCCATGCGATGCCAACCGGCAAGGGCTGTCGATTGGCGAGGCGGCGGCGTTCGCGCTGCTGGAACGCGCTGAAGACGCCGCTGGCGCCATCGTGTTGTCCGGCTGGGGCGAATCGAGTGACGCGCATCACATGTCGGCGCCGCATCCGCAAGGGCTGGGATCGTGCGCGGCCATGCGGCAAGCGCTGGCGCGCGCCGCGTTATTGGCGCCGCGGGCAATCGGTTACGTCAACCTGCATGGCACCGCCACGCGAGTCAATGACAGCGTTGAGGGCGCGGCCGTGGCCACCGTGCTGGGCGGCGAAGTGCCTTGCAGCTCCACCAAGGGCATGACCGGCCACACACTGGGCGCTGCTGGCGCGGTGGAGGCGGTGATCTGCGCATTGGCGCTGGAGCACGGCTTGCTGCCGGCCAGCGTGGGCACGCGCCAGCCCGATTCGGCGCTTGGTCTTTCAATCGTGATGACGCCGCAGCCGGCGCCGGGCCTGCGCCACGCGTTATCCAATTCATTTGGCTTTGGCGGCAGCAATTGCAGCCTGGTGTTTTCGCGCCGGGAGCAGCGCGCATGAACGAAACGACGTTTTTGCAAGCCTGGGTCGAGGGCATCGGCTTGCTGGGGCCGGGCTTGACCGACTGGCCGCAAGCGCGCGCCGTGCTGACGGGGCAGGCGCCCTACACGAGCGCGCCTACCGTGCTGCCCGCGCCCGAGCGGTTGCCCTCCGCCGAGCGTCGGCGTGCCAGTCCGATCATCAAGGTCACGCTGGCCGCGGGCTTGCAAGCCTGCCGCGCGGCTGGGCGCGAGCCGTCCGAGCTGACCAGCGTGTTCGCCAGTTCTGGTGGCGACGGCAACAACTGCCATCAGATTTGCGCGCTGCTGGCTGCCGACGAGCGGCAGATCTCGCCCACGCGCTTTCACAACTCGGTGCATAACGCGGCTTGCGGTTATTGGTCGATTGCCACCGGCGCCACGTCGGCGGCGCAGGTGCTGGGCGCTTATGACGCCAGCTTTGGCGCCGGTTTGCTGGAGGCTATGACCCAGGTTGCGGCTGGCGGCGAGCCGGTGCTGCTGGTGGCCGGCGACAGCGGCTACCCCGAGCCGCTGCACGCCAAACGCCCCATCGCCGATACCGGCGCGCTGGCCCTGGTACTGGCGCCTGCGCGCACGCCTGCCAGCCTGGCGTTGCTGCGCCTGCCGCTGCACGGCGCGCTGGCCGAAGGCGTGCCCAGCGCGTTGCCGGCGCATCTGCCCGAGCCGCTGCACCGGCTTGTTCAGACCATGCCGCCGATGCGGGGCCTGGCGCTTGTCGCCGCGTTGGCGGGAGTCGGGCAAGGACGGGCCGCGCTCCAGACTGTCGCCGTCGAATATTTGCCGCCGCAAGTGCTGCAAGTACAGGTGTTACCCTAGAAACCGCAGTTGACCGCTTGTTATCTTCAGGAGAACCGCATGAACATTGAATTTCGCGGCTTCGATGACATTCACCTTTTTGGGGAGTGCGCTACGCACCCGAGCAGGCCGCCCTCGGGCGCGCTGGCGGCGTTGCTCCTCGTGGCGCACACGAGTGCGCGGCCTCGTCGCGTCTTGCCAGCCCGCCCGATGACGACCTGCTCGGGCGCGTCCAACTGCCGTTTCTAGGGTTGCCGGCATGAGTGCGTTGCCCGACGTATTCGCCGCGGCCTGCGGCCAAGGCCATGCCTGGATTGCGGCCCGCGTGCCGCACGCGGGCCGCATGTGCTTGCTGGACGGCGTGACGCGGGCCACGCCCCAGGCCATCATTTGCACCGCCTGCAATCACCGCGCGCACGACCATCCACTGCGCCAAGACGGCCGGCTGGGCGCGGCCTGCGGCGTGGAATACGCGGCCCAGGCAATGGCGTTGCATGGCGCGCTGCAAGCCGAGCAGCGGCAGGCCGCACGACCGCGCGCGGGCATGTTGGTCAGCCTGCGCGACGTGCGCTTGCAGGTGGGCCGGCTGGACGATATTGACGCCGATCTCACGGTACAGGCCAAATGCGAGGCGGACAATGGCGACCACTGCGTTTACGGCTTTTGGCTGAGCGCCGACGCTCGCCCATTGCTGCAAGGCCGCGCGGTGGTCATGCTCGACGTATCTTTTCCCACGTCATGAATGCATCTGCCGTGCTGGCGCCGCGCCGCGCTTTGGTGACCGGCGCCAGCGGCGGCATAGGCAGCGCCATTGCCCGCACACTGGCCGCGCGTGGGTGCCACGTGCTGCTCCATGCCAACCGCCGCGCCGAAGTGGTTCAGGCGTTGGCAGACGAAATTGCCCAGGCCGGCGGCAGCGCCGAGCCGCTGGTGTTCGATCTGACCGATCACGCGGCCTGTGAGCAAGCGCTTGGCCGGGCATTGCAGACCGGGCCGGTACAAGTGCTGGTGCATAACGCCGGCGTGCATGATGACGCGGTGCTGGCCGGTATGCGGCCCAGGCAATGGCAGCACGTGATCGACGTCAATCTGAACGGGTTTTTTAACGTCACCCAGCCGCTCATGTTGCCCATGCTGCGCACGCGTTGGGGCAGGGTGATCGCCATCACCTCGGTGGCCGGGCAAGCCGGCAACCGAGGTCAAGTCAATTACGCCGCCGCCAAGAGCGCACTGCACGGCGCGGTCAAGGCGCTGGCGCTGGAGTGCGCCAGCCGCGGCGTCACGGCCAACGCGGTGGCCCCCGGCATCATCGCTACCGCCATGAGCGCGGGCGCATTCGATGAAGCGGCCATCAAGCGGCTGGTGCCCATGCAACGCGCCGGCCAGCCGCGGGAAGTGGCCGATCTGGTCGCGTTTCTCGCCAGCGAGCAAGCCGGCTACATCAGTGGGCAGGTCATAGGGATCAACGGGGCGCTATACACCTGAGCGCTTGAAACGCCGCCACAGCAACAGCGGCAGCCGCGCCAGAAAGCCGATGAACAAGCGCGTGTGCATCCAGCTCAGCAAAGCGTTGTCGCGCAAGTAGTTGAAATGCGACACCCCCCCTTGCTCGGGCGTGAAGTAGCGCACCGGCGCCGGCAGGTTGAGCGGGGGCACGCCGGCCCAGACCATACGCACGGCGGCCTCGGGGTCGAAGTCGAAGCGACGCATGAAACTCTGTTTGCGCATCACCTCGATGAGTGGTGTGATCGGATAAACGCGAAAACCGTATAGCGAATCGCCGATGCCCGCGCCCAGTGTTTCCAGGTTGGCCCAGCCGTTGCTGATTTTGCGGCCCAGCACGCGCGCGCGCGGCGCCTCGGGGCCGAACACCGGCACGCCCAGCACCATCGCGCGCGGCGCGGCCTGTGAGGCTTGCATGAAAGCGGAAATCAGTTCAGCCGGATGCTGGCCGTCGGAGTCCATGGTGAGGGCGTGGGTGAAGCCCGCGCGCCGCGCCTGCTCGATGCCGGCCAGCACAGCCGCGCCTTTGCCGTGGTTGCGCGGCAGCACGAGCACGCGCAGCCCAGGATCGTCAGCGGCCATCGCTTGCAACAGATCGGCGCTACCGTCGGTGCTGCCATCCACCACGACCCACACGGGGTTCCATTGCGCGCGCGCGGCAGCCACCGTAGCCCGAACCTTGGGGCCGGGGTTGTAGCTGGGAATAAGGAGCAGGTGCGTGGCCGAGGCGTGCATACTGAGGCCGCTTATCGTAAACTGACTTTGGCGTAAAACTCCGTCCTGTGGCCAGGCGGTGGTTTTTTGGCAAAGGCCTGAATCCGTGACTTCAAAGGTGAAAGCGCCTCACCCCATTTACGCTTGGCATGGCGACGTCAGGGCGAAAAATTTTTCGCCTCTACAACGCTGGCCCTGCAAAATTCGTCCCGGTGCCCCATGCCGATACGATGGAAAAGTTGCTGCAAGCGCGCGCGGCGAAGGCGCAAACCCAGTTTCACTTCTGTTGTCCATAGCGCTCGCGCGCCACCCGCGACGCATGAAACGTTTGGCCTAGGGGCAACCCTTGTGGTTGCCCTGTGTGCGCGACACCGGCCCTTGTCCAGTGGATACAAGGGCAACCACAAGGGTTGCCCCTACAACGGT
>JAITMV010000132.1 GCA_031277295.1 Burkholderiaceae bacterium
CATTCCACGCCTTTGGCGGTGTCGTAGGCGGTTTCGCATTCTTCGTAGGTGATCTTCACGCCATTCACGCCGCCTCTGGCGTTGACCAGCTTCAGGTAGTCCTGCTTGCCGTCGGCCCACGGAATGCCCAGCGGCGCGAACTGACCGGTGCGGTACACCATCAGCGGCACGAACTGATCCTCGGCCTGCGCCGCCAGCGGCGCGGCCAGCAGGGCGCTCAGGCCGCAGGCGGCGGCGATCAAGGCGGGTTTGAAAGTTGTCATGGTTTTATCTCCTTGGGTCGATGGTGGGTTGCTTTGGGGGAAATGACAAATGACTCGCTTCTCTCAATGTGATATTCGCGCGCCGAACCAGCAGACGCACCCCCAGTGCGGGCTGCTGTGGGTGCGTGTCGCGCGGTAACTTTCCATTTGCCATTTGTCATACAGTGTCAATGTGGAAACGGCCACAGCCGCAACTTCTGGCGCGCCGTGGCCCACAGCTTGGCCAGGCCGTGCGGCTCGACGATCAGAAAAAACACGATCAGCGCGCCGAACACCATGTGTTCCAGGTAGGTCGAGGTGGCGGTCGATAGCGGCAGGCCGAGCCAGTGCGGTACCTGCGTCAGCACGATGGGCAGCAGCACGAAGAAAGCCGCGCCAGCGATGCCGCCGGCAATCGAACCCAGGCCGCCGATGATGACCATGAACAGCAGTTGAAACGAGCGATCCAGGCTGAACGCCGCCGGCTCCCACGCGCCCAGGTGCACGAAGCCCCACAGCGCCCCGGCCACGCCGACGATGAAGGAGCTGACGGCAAACGCGCTCAGCTTGGCGTACATCGGGCGGATGCCGATCACGGCGGCGGCCACGTCCATGTCGCGCATCGCCATCCACTCGCGCCCAAGCGCGCCGCGCGTCAGGTTTTTGGCCAGCAGGCCGATCACGCACAGCAGCGACAGGCACAGCAGGTATTTTTCGACCGGCGTATCGATGGTCCAGCCGGCAATCGCCAGCTTGCCGGCGCTGACCGAGCCAGACGAGGAATTGTTCGACACCCAGGCCGCGCGCGTGGTCAGCCAATCGACGAAGAACTGCGCCGCCAGCGTCGCCACTGCCAGATACAACCCGCGAATGCGCAGGCTCGGTAGGCCGAACACAATGCCGAACAGCATCGCCACCAGCCCGCCGCCGATCAGCGACAGCAGCAGCGGCATGCCCTCAATGCGCACGTGCAGGTTGTAGGCCGCATACGCCCCCACCGCCATGAACGCGCCGGTGCCAAGCGAAATCTGTCCGCAGTAGCCAACCAGCACGTTCAGGCCAATCGCGCCCAGCGCCATGATGAGAAACGGAATCAGCAGCGCCTGAAAGAAATAATCACTGGCCAGCAGCGGCACCGCCACGAAGGCCAGCGCCAGCACGGCCACGATGGCGATGCGGTCCTGCCGCACCGGGAAAAGCTGCTGATCGGCGGCGTAGCTGGTCTTGAACTGACCGTTTTCACGATAGAACATGGTCAGACCCTATCGATGATTTTGTCGCCGAACAAACCCTGTGGCCGCACCAGCAAAAAGCACAGCGCCAGCCCGTAGGCGAACCAGGTTTCGATGCCGCCGCCAATCAGCGGCCCCAGGTAAAGCTCGGACAGCTTCTCACCCACGCCGATGATCAGGCCGCCGACGATGGCGCCCGGCACCGAGGTCAGCCCGCCCAGAATCACCACCGGCAGCGCCTTCAAAGCCACCAGCGACAGCGAATACTGCACCCCCAGCTTGGAGCCCCAGATGATGCCCACCACCAGCGCCACGCCGCCGGCCACCGACCACACGATGACCCAGATGCGCGCGAGCGGAATGCCAATCGACAGCGCCGCCTGATGGTCGTCGGCCACCGCGCGCAGCGCGCGGCCGGTGCGCGTCTTTTGAAAGAACAGCGACAGCCCGGTCACCAGCACGGCGGCGATGCAGGCCGCGTACAGGTCTTCCAGGCTGACCATCACGCCGCCCTCGAACAGGTTGTTCAGCACGAAAGCCGGGTCCTTGGGCATACCGACCTGAATGCTGTACACCGCGCTGCCAAAGATCAGCGGCCCCAGCCCGTCCAGAAAGTAGGCGATGCCCAGCGTCGCCATCAGCAGCGCGATTGGCTCCTGATTGACCAAATGGCGCAACGCCAGCCGCTCGACCACGAACGCCACCACCACCATCACCGCCAGCGCCGCCACGACCGCCAGCGCGATGCTGATCCAGCCCGGCGCCAGCCCGAACCAGCGTGGAATCCACTCCGAAAAACGCGCCATCGCCAGCGCCGCGAACAACACCATCGCGCCCTGCGCGAAGTTGAACACGCCACTGGCCTTGAAGATCAGCACAAAGCCCAGCGCCACCAGCGCATACAGCGTGCCGACCATCAGGCCGCCGAACAGGGTTTCAAGGAAGAAGGCCATTTGTCGTTTAGCGTTTAGCGTTTAGCGTAGGGGCAACCCTTGTGGTTGCCCTGTTTCCTGCCGACACCGGCGTCCAGTGGATACAAGGGCAACCACAAGGGTTGCCCCTACGGCGCGACGCAGAATGATCCAGTTCCATCTCAATGCCCCGCCCCCAGATACGCCCGGATCACGTCCTCGTTGCCGCGCACCTCATCGGGTGTGCCGTCGCCGATTTTCTTGCCGTAGTCCAGCACCACCACGCGGTCGCTGATGTCCATCACCACGCCCATGTCGTGCTCGATCAGCACGATGGTGGCGCCGAACTCGTCGTTCACGTCCAGGATGAAGCGGCTCATGTCCTGCTTTTCCTCCACGTTCATGCCGGCCATCGGCTCATCGAGCAGCAGCACCTGCGGCTCCATCGCCAGCGCGCGGCCCAGATCGACGCGCTTTTGCAGGCCGTAGGGCAACTGGCCCACAGGCGTTTTGCGGTGCGCCTGGATTTCCAGAAAATCGATGATGCGCTCGACGAATTCGCGCTGCCGTATCTCCTCGCGCGCCGCCGGGCCGATGCGCAGCGCTTGCAGCAGCAGGTTGCTTTTGATCTTCAGGTTGCGCCCGGTCATGATGTTGTCCAGCACGCTCATGCCCTTGAACAGCGCCAG
>JAITMV010000174.1 GCA_031277295.1 Burkholderiaceae bacterium
TTCATGGTGGTGGTTTTGCCGCAGCCGTTGCTGCCGAGAAAACCGAAAATCTCGCCGCGCCGGATACGAAAACTCACGTTGTTGACCGCCGTGAAATCGCCAAAGCGCATCGTCAGCCCTTGAGCCTCGATGGCAATGTCGTCTTCGCCACCGGCGGGCAGTGGCGGAATTTCAACCGGTGCGTAGCCGCGCTTGCGCTCAGGCGGCAGCAGTGCGATGTAGGCTTGCTCCAGCGACTGGCTGCCGGCGCGCGCCAGCAGCTCTTGCGGCGCGCCGGTCGCACGCACCTTGCCGGCGTCCATGACGACCAGCCAGTCAAAGCCTTGCGCCTCGTCCATATAAGCCGTCGCCACGACCACGCTCAAGTGCGGACGCTGCTGGCGGATGCGCGCGATCAGCGCCCAGAACTGCGCGCGCGCCAGCGGATCGACGCCGGTGGTGGGTTCATCCAGGATCAGCAGGTCCGGGTCGTGGATGAGCGCGCAGCACAGCCCGAGCTTTTGCTTCATCCCGCCCGAGAGTTTTCCGGCCGGTCGCGCCAGAAATTTGTTGAGTCCGGTGCTCAGGGTCAACTCATCAATGCGCCGCCGCCGCTCCGCCGCGCCGTGACCAAACAGGCGGGCGAAGAATTGCAGGTTTTCTTCCACCGACAGCGTCGGATACAGGTTCTTGCCCAGCCCCTGCGGCATGTAGGCGATGCGCGGGCACACGCGCCGACGGTGGCCGCGCGCTGCCATGTCGCCGCCAAGCACTTCGACGCGGCCTTGCTGCACCGCTCTGGCGCCCGCGATCAATGACAGCAAGCTGGACTTGCCGACTCCATCCGGCCCGATCAGGCCCACCATCTGGCTGGCTGGAATCTCCAAGTCCACGCCATCGACCGCCACCGTCTTGCGGTAGCGCAGCCGCACGCCCTCCAGCCGGACGACGCTGTGCATGGCCTGCGCCATCGCTTTACTGCGCAGTCGGCACCAGCCGGCTCAACTGCGGCGGCCAAGGCTGTTGTTCATCCAGCCGAACCCAAGCCACTCCAGGCAAACCGGTTTTTACCTGAGCAAGCCGGCTTTTCAGCAATGCCTCGTCGATGCGCGCTCGCACCCGGAACATCAGCTTTTGCCGCTCACTGACGGTTTCCACCGTCTTGGGCGTAAATTGCGCGGTATCCGCCACGAAGCTCACCCGCGCCGGAACGGCAAACTGGGGGGCGACGTCGAGCACGACACGTACTTCGGCGCCCAGTGCCAGACGGCCGGCGACCGACTCGGGCACGAAGAAGGTCATATACACATCGGACAAATCGACCAGGTTCAGCACCCGCCCGCCCGCGCCCAATACCTCGCCCGGCTGGGCCAGGCGCAACTGCACGCGGCCATCACGCGGCGCTCTCAGATCGCTGTCGGCCAAGTCGGCATCGATGCGCTCGACCGTTGCCGCCGCCGCCTTGGCAGAAGCTTCGGCTCCGACCCGGTTGGCCTCGGCGGCCTGTACTGCCGCATCCGCTGCCGCCACCTGCGCCTTGGCCGCGTCCACCGCCGCCTGGGCATTGCGCATGCGCGCGCGGTCATCATCCAGTTCCTGAATCGGCGAAGCGCCTTTTTGCGCCAAAATTTCCGAACGCGCCAGCCGACGCCGCGCAGAGTCCAGATCGCTTTCGCGCTGCACCACCTGCGCGCGCGCCGCCGCCCCATCGCTTTGCCGTGCCGCCACCTGCGCCTGTGCCTGCGCCACGCCGGTCAGCGCCTGCCGGTGCATCGCCCGCGCTTCGCGCACTTGTGCAGTCAAGGCGTCGATCTGCATACGCGCCAGTACCTGGCCAACTTGCACAAAGTCGCCTTCGGCCGCCAAAATCTCCTCGACGCGACCCGCCATCTTGGTCGCCACGTCCACCTCGGTGGCCTCGATGCGGCCATTGCCGCTAACAAAACCCTCCCCTACCGCGGCGGGCTGGCTTGACCTCCAGACCCACGCGCCTACCGCTACCAGGGCCAGCGCCACCAGCAGCAACAGCGTTTTTTTCTTCGACAACATGCGATCAGTCTCAATAAATGGGCGTTGACTAGTGTAGTGCCCACACGCTTGGCGGCTGCCGGCGATTCCAAGTCCGGCCAAGCTCCTGGACTGCTCAATGCCTGGAAGGGTGTGCGTCAAACCGAGCGGCTCATGCAGGCTACACTGCCGAGAACATGCCCTCCCGAACCGTCAAGCACTGTCGCGAATGCGGCGCCATCGCTGAATACCGTGTGCCCGACGATGGCGATACGCGCGTGCGGGCCATCTGCCCGGCCTGCGGCACCATTCATTACGTCAACCCGCTGTTGGTGGTCGGTACGGTGCCTTGGCTGGATGGGCAGGTGCTGCTATGCAAGCGCGCCATCGAGCCGCGCCTGGGCAAATGGACGTTGCCTGCCGGCTTTATGGAGATGGATGAAACCATGGTGCAAGGCGCGGCGCGTGAAACTGCCGAGGAGTCCGGAGCCGAAGTGGAAATGGGCGCGCTGTTCAGTACCATGAGCATCCCGCGCGTTGGTCAGGTGCATGTGTTTTATCTGGCCCGGCTGCTGCATGACCGTTTCAATCCCGGCGCAGAAAGCCAGGAAGTGCGTTTGTTCACCGAGTCCGACCTGCCCTGGAGCGAATTGGCCTTTGCCACGGTGCGTGAAACGCTGCGGCGCTACTTCGATGATCGTCGACGCGGGGTTTTCGGGGTACATGACGTGGATATTGTTTGAAGCAAAACTGGCTTTGTGCCTGTTTCACGCGTCGCGGGCGGCGCGTCGGCATCATGGAAAACTGAAGTGACACCAGGTCTGAGCCTTCCCGCGCGCGCTATGCAACTTTTCCTCCGTCATTCGGCGCGAAGGCGGGAGGGTTGAGTTGAAACCGCGTGCCCGGACTACCGCAAACGAGAGAAGAAGCCCAGTTTTTTGCCTTGCGGGCCTCACGGCTTGCGGCAAACAAATGAAATGCCGCTGCCCCACGCTCTAGCCGTGTTACGACCAGGCGAGCCGTTTCCTCCGCTAGAGGAAGCTTGGCCCGCGCGCTCGCCCGCCCCCGGCCTGCTGGCTGCTGGCGGCGCGTTGGACGTGCCTACGCTGCTGAGGGCCTATGCGTCCACCATTTTCCCGTGGTTCAGCGAGGGCGAACCGATCCTGTGGTGGAGTCCCGACCCGCGCATGGTGCTCGATGTCGGGCGCTTGCGCTTGTACCGGTCGCTGCGCCGGGCAATCACGCGTTTTCGCGCCGATCCGGCGTGTCAGATTCGCATCGACAGCGCATTCAGCCAGGTCATCTCTGCTTGCGCCGACGCCGCCCGCCCTGGGCAAAACGGCACCTGGATCAACTCCCGAATGCAGGCTGCGTATCGCGCCCTGCATCACGCCGGCCATGCGCACAGCGTAGAAACCTGGGTTGGCGGGCAACTGGTAGCCGGTCTGTACGTAGTGGCGATTGGCGGCGCGGTGTTCGGCGAATCGATGTTCACCCAGATCAGCGACGGCTCCAAAATTGCGTTGGCGGCGCTGACAGCGTTTGCCCGTTGGCATGATTTGCCGCTGATCGACTGCCAGCAGAATACGCCGCACTTGGCCTTCATGGGCGCAGCGGAGATGCCGCGCGCCGATTTCGCGCGTCACGTCGCCGGCCTGACGCGCCGGCTTGCGCCGCGCTGGAGTTTCGAGCCCGTATACTGGAACGCACTCTTGCCCTAAAGTTTCACCAGGTGACGCATCTCAAGGATCTTCCGCTTCAGGCGCTACAGTTTTATGCCACGGCGCCTTACCCATGCAGCTATCTGCCGGGGCGGCAAGCGCGCTCGCAAGTGGCCACGCCCAGCCACCTGATCCACAGCGATGCCTATTGCGGCCTGGTACTGAACGGCTTTCGCCGCAGCGGGCTGTTTACCTATCGCCCATACTGCGAAGACTGCCACGCCTGTGTGCCGGTGCGCGTTTTAGCGCAGACCTTCCAGCCCACGCGCAGCCAGCGGCGCGCGCGCGCGCGTCATGCCAACTTGAGGGCGCGGACACTCAAGCTGTGCTATGCGTCCGAACACTACCAGCTTTATCTGCGCTACCAAATGGGCCGGCACAGTGGCGGCGGCATGGACCGCGACAGCGTCGAGCAGTATTCCCAGTTCTTGCTGCAAAGCAACGTCAATTCGCGACTGGTCGAATTCCGCGATCCTCATGGCGCGCTGCGCATGGTGTCCATCATCGACGTATTGGGTGACGGCCTCTCAGCGGTCTATACCTTTTTCGACCCCAACCCCAAGGCCAGCTACGGCACCTACGGCATTCTGTGGCAAATTGAGCAAGCCGCCGCGCTCGGTCTGCCTTATGTGTACCTGGGCTACTGGATCGACGGCAGCGCCAAAATGGCCTACAAGGCACGCTTTCACCCTTCTGAGCGCATGCTGCGCGGCCGTTGGCAACCGCAACAATGCCCGGTTGCGCCAAAAAGCTGAAAGCCTGTGAATAAATCCGTCACGCCTTTGTCTCCCACGCCGCGCTGCATCAACCTGCTGATGAATCGAAGCACCCACCGACCTACACCATAAGCCTATGCGCAAGTCCAGGCCCGATGCTCATAACGCCCCGACCATCCAGGTCATAGAACGCATATTCGCGTTGATCGACGTGCTCGCCTCACGCCAAGAACCCCTGGCGCTCAAAGACATCAGCCAGCAAACCGGCCTGCACCCCTCGACCACGCACCGCATTCTCAACGACTTGGCGGCGGGCCGTTTTGTTGATCGGCCAGAACCAGGCACCTACCGCCTGGGTATGCGCCTGCTGGAGTTGGGCAACCTGGTTAAAGGCCGCCTCAGCGTGCGCGACGCCGCGCTGCAACCCATGCGCGATCTGCATCGGCTGATTCAGCAGCCGGTGAACCTAAGCGTTCGTCAGGGGGATGAAATCGTCTATATCGAACGCGCTTACAGCGAACGCTCGGGTATGCAGGTGGTGCGCGCCATCGGTGGCCGCGCGCCGCTGCATCTGACTTCGACCGGCAAACTATTCCTGGCCGCCGACGATCCGCAACGCGTGCGCGCTTATGCCACCCGCACCGGCTTGGCTGGCCACACGCGCAACAGCATCACCGAACTACCGGCGCTGGAGCGCGAACTGGCGCGCGCGCGCCAATCTGGCGTGGCGCACGACAACGAAGAACTGGAACTCGGCGTGCGCTGCATGGCCGCTGGCATTTACGACGACCAGGGCAAACTGGTAGCGGGCCTCTCCATATCAGCCCCCGCCGACCGGCTGGACGACCAGTGGCTGCCCAAGCTGCAACAAACCGCACGCCACATTTCGGCCGCGCTGGGCGACGCACAAGCCAGAGTCTGACCGCGTTGTCCTGGTGCAGTGCTCGGCCTTGATGCGGGATGCGCCAGCAGCCCGCGACGGACTTGTTCAGAGGTTCCCCTGGTGCCCGCCCAGGTACCCATAAAGAACCAGCGCGGTCGCTGCGCCCATGATCGACAGCAAAATGCCCACCAGATGTACAGATGACCCCTCGGCAGGTTTACTCAGCAGGCGTGCGATGAGGCCGCCGACAAAAGACCCGGCGATACCCAGCGCGCCAGCCTTGACCCAGCCCATATGCTGCGAGCCAGGCATGACCTGCCAGGCGATTACACCGGCCACGACACCGATGACGAACATCCAGATCAGGCCAAGCATGAAAATCCTTCTTGAAAAACGAAGGGTATCGGCAAGGCTGTTGCGCAAAGTCACGCTACCCGGATGCTCCGCCCCCAAACTGGCCTCGGCTATTTCCAGCGCCCGCCTGAACAAATGCCCGGCTTGCTTGACCTGCTTGGCGGCTTGCAGCAACTGCGCCAGGTCATTTAAGCGCATTGCGACGGCGGGATGCTCCGATCCATAATGGGCTTCGTCTATGGCCAGCGCGCGCCGGTACAAAGGCCCGGCTTCCTGTGGCCGGCCAGCAGCCTGAAGCACCTTCGCAAGGCTGCCCAAGTCTTGCGCTGTATTCGGGTGCTGCGGACCATAGGTGGCCTCGGTTATCTCAAGTGATCGCCTTATCAAGCGCTCGGCCTCTTGTAGCCGGTCGATACCGGCAAGCAATTGCGCAAGATTGCCCAGGCTCGCCACGACACTCGGATGCCACAGGCCGTAACAAGCCTCGTTGATTTCCAGCGCCCGCCGGTACAAAAGCTCGGCTTCCTGGGGCCTGTCGGTGGCCTGAAGCAGCCTCGCAATGTTGTTCAGGCTGATCGAGACGTTCGGGTGTGGCTGTTCCTGGCTGGTTTCATTGATTGCCAACGCGCGCCGGTACAAAGACTCGGCTTCTTGCAGCATGCGGGTATCTTCAAGCAACCTCGCGAGATTGTTCAGATTTCTCGCAACCTCCGGATGTTGCGCGCCATGATTGGCCTCGGCTACCGCCAGCGCGCGCCGGTACAAAGGCTCGGCCTCGGAATAAGCCGCCAAGTCATGCAATCTCAGCGCCGCTGCATCAAGCAACAACGCTGCCTGGGGATGTTGCCGGTCGGCCCACAGTTGGGCCAGCGCCGCCAGCGATTGCACCTCCCAGCGATTTGCCTCAGGTATAGCCCCCACTTGCAATGCGGCAAGCCGTTCCTCGATCAGCTTGTCCAAGCCCCATTGCCAGACCGCGCGATCATTCTCGCTCCGATAGCGCAATAACAGCCCTTGCAGCAACCGGTGCATACGCGCAACCTTGGGCTCTTGCTCGCTGCCGTCTTGCCCCGGCCTAAGCAGCGCCCGCCTGAAAAGACAATCCAAAAGATTGCGCCACGGATCGGCTATCTGATGAGTTGGCCTGAGCGCTTGCGTGAAGTCCCGTCCGACCAATTCGCGCAGCCACGGCAACGCCACGCCGTCGGGCGGCAGCAAGGCGGCGTATTCCAGCGCACGCCGCTGCGGCGGACTCAGATTTTGCAACACGATTGCCAGCGCGGCGCTCAAGCGGCGCTCGTGGCGATGGCGACGCATGACGATGCGCTTTTGGCCCACCACCGCCGCCAGATCATCATCCCCCTCTTCTTGGCCCAGCTCATCGGCCAGCACGCCATAGCCGGATTCTGGGGTATCGGCCAGATATGCCCCGATCAACTCCACGGCAAACGTCAAACCACCCAGCCGATGCACGATATGCCGTGCGGCCAACCGGTCGGCATCGCCTGTGAAGGGACAGTGCTTTTCCAGCAATACCAGCGCATCGGTATCGGAAAACTCCTCCAGCATCAGCCATTTTTCGCTATCTAGCGGCGGGGCCAAGCGCGTGGTGAAAAGCAAGTGCAAGTCGGCGCCCAACCCAGTCAGCAGCGCGGTTTGCTCGGTCGAAACAAGCTTGATGTCGGTAACATTTTCCAGTACCAGCAAAACCCTGCCCTTACTGGCCAGGCGCTTGCGCATACTGCGTTGGATGGCGGCAAACAGCGCATCGGCGTCCTTGCGCTCTTGATCGTCTATGTCAGCATTGATTTCATTGACGTCGCGCTCAAGACAGAGCACCGCCTGCTGCAAGCCCGACGCATGTTCACACGGCACATAAAAACGCCCACCGGGATAGTCGTAAGCATAAGCATGCGCATAAGTCAAAGCTAGTTCGGTCTTGCCGATGCCGCCCAGACCATGAATGCCAGACACCACCCCGATACGCTCACTTCCGAGTTGCGCACGCAATTGATTCAATTCGTCGACACGGCCGGAAAAATATCTGCTGTACGGCGGCACGTTATTTTCGCTGCTGCTGACGGCGGCAGTCACCAAATGTGCTTGCCGTTCAAAATCCTTGGCCAGCTTCTCAAGTTCGCCGCGCATCTCATTGCGGCGCAACGCATTCACGCCCTCGCTAAAAAAGGGCAAAAATGCGGTGACGTAATTCCGGCTGCGCAACTGTTTGATCACCGCGCTTACCGAAGCGACATAGTCGGTATCCGAAACCGACCATTTACCCCATTCGGCAATTTTTTCAGCGACCTCCTGATCGCCCAATTTATCCTTGGCTTGGTTCGTCCAGCCGTCCACATGGGCAACAAATATTGGCCACATGCCTTGACCGAGGGTGCCCCGGCCAATCTCTTTATCGATCCAGGCACGCCATTCGCGCCGGCACATTTCACAGTCCAGGTAATGGGGCGAAACAAACACCAAAAAAAACCGCGAGGCAGCCATGCCGTGGTTCAGAATGTAGCCCCAGTCCCGACCGAAACCAATGTCCGTTTTGTCAGAAAAGAACTCGGGTTTGCGCCCAAACAACCGCTCAAAGGCGGCTTCAAGCTGTGCTAAGAAAAAGTTAACCGGACGGCCTTTTTCATCCTTATTGTCGGCACCGGCATAGGAAACGAAAAAGTCGTATTTGTCGGTATCGTCAGACACGGAAGACAAGACGCATCTCCTTTGCGACAGCGCTGAAATTCGGCATTAGCCCTCAGAGCCTGTGGATGAATTCGGCGCGCGTCGAGCCAAGTCGCGGGAACGTGCCCGACTCTTTAGCGCAAAGCACAGCCATACCGCGTGGTATTGCGAGCAGTTGCTTGGCGCAGAGCGGGCGCGTTTTGGCGGCATGAGCGGGCTTTAGGCGGATTTATTCACAGACTTCTCAGTCCGGCGCCCTCGACTCGTGCGCGAGAGAACCGGCAAACGGCAGTACCAGCAAAGCTGCCGCGCAGTCCGCGATGATGCCACGACAAAGAAGAAATGGCCGTCGATATGTATCAATATGTGTCAGTGTGTTGCTAATGCGGGTCAGATCCATGCCGATCCGCTCTGGCTGAGAGGACGTTTTCCCCGGCCACGCCATGCCCGCGCCGCTTGTTGCCTAAACATCCACTTCCACCGCATCCCCGTGCAACTCCATCAGTTCGCGCCGCGCGGCGGCTTCGCCCTTGCCCATCAGCTTGGTGATTTCGCTGGCGGTCTGCGCAAAATCCAAACGCCCCAGTTGCACCGGCAACAGGCGGCGGGTGTCGGGATTGAGCGTGGTTTCCCACAACTGTTCGGCGTTCATTTCGCCCAGACCCTTGAAGCGGCTGATACTCCATCTGCCCTCGGCCACGCCATCCTTGCGCAGTTTATCGAGGATGGCCGCAAGCTCGCCTTCGTCCAACGCGTACAGCTTGGCGGCAGGTTTTTTACCGCGCGCCGGGGCATCGACGCGAAACAGCGGCGGACGTGCCACATACACATGACCGGCCTCGATCAGCTTGGGAAAGTGACGGAAAAACAGTGTCAGCAGCAGCACCTGAATGTGCGAACCATCGACGTCCGCATCCGACAAGATGCAAATCTTGCCGTAGCGCAGGCCGGATAAATCCGCATTGTCGCCCGGCCCATGCGGATCGACGCCGATGGCTACCGCGATGTCATGCACCTCGGTGTTCTTGAACAACAGGTCGCGCTCCACCTCCCAGGTGTTGAGGACTTTGCCGCGCAGTGGCAGCACGGCTTGCGTCTCTTTGTCGCGGCCCATCTTGGCGCTGCCGCCAGCGGAGTCGCCTTCGACTAAAAACACCTCGTTTGCGCCTAAGTCGCGGCTTTCGCAGTCAGTCAGCTTGCCGGGCAGCACGGCGACGCCGCTACCCTTGCGCTTTTCCACCTTCTGGCCAGCGCGCTGGCGGTTTTGCGCCGCGCGGATCGCCAACTCAGCCAGCCGCTTGCCGTAATCAACGTGCTGGTTCAGCCACAGCTCCAGCGCCGGGCGCACGGTTGCCGACACCAGCCGCAGCGCGTCGCGCGAGTTCAGCCGTTCCTTGATCTGGCCCTGGAACTGCGGGTCCAGCACCTTGGCCGACAGCACGTAACTGGCGCGGGCGAACACATCCTCGGGCATCAGCTTGACGCCTTTGGGCAGCAACGCGTGCAACTCGATAAAGCTCTTCACCGCTTGAAACAGCCCGTCGCGCAAGCCGCTTTCGTGTGTGCCGCCGGCGGTGGTGGGAATCAGGTTGACGTAGCTTTCGCGCACCGGCTGGCCGTCTTCGGTAAAAGCCACGGCCCATTGCGCGCCCTCGCCTTCGGCAAAGCTATCGGCATTGCCGTCGGCGTAGCCTTCACCCTCGAACAGCGGAATCACCGCATCGGCGGTCAACGTCTGTTCCAGATAGTCGCGCAGGCCGCCCTTGTATTGCCAGCTTTGGGTGTCTTTCTTTTTCTCGTCGATCAACTGCACCGTCACGCCCGGCATCAGCACCGCCTTGCTGCGCAGCAGATGCACCAGCGCGTCCATCGGCAGCGCGGCGGATTCAAAGTATTTGGCGTCAGGCCACACGCGCACCGTCGCGCCCTGCTTGCGGTCGCCCTCGGCCTGCGGGCGCACGCGCAGCGGCTCGATCACGTCGCCGCCGGCAAAGGTCATGGTGGCGACCTGGCCTTCGCGGTGGCTGGCGACTTCCATCCGCTTAGCCAGCGCATTGGTCACGCTGACACCGACGCCGTGCAGACCGCCGGCAAAGCTGTACGCCCCTTGCGCGCCCTTGTCGAACTTGCCGCCCGCATGCAAACGGGTGAACACCAGCTCCAGCACCGGGGCTTGTTCTTCCGGGTGCAGCCCAAAGGGGATGCCGCGCCCGTCGTCCTCGACGCTGATCGATCCGTCGGCGTGCAGCGTGACGCGGATCTTCTTGCCGTAGCCGGCCAGCGCCTCGTCGGCGGCGTTGTCAATCACCTCCTGAATCGCGTGCAGCGGATTGTCGGTGCGCGTATACATGCCGGGCCGCTGCTTGACCGGCTCCAGCCCTTTCAAAACGCGGATCGAGCCTTCGGAATAGCCCGCGGCGGCGGGTGGTGTGGATGGTTTGGACATACGGCGGCGGATTGTAAGAGCCTGTTCACAGTCTTTTCGGGGCTGCGCAGGCGTCTTTTCGGCGATGGGATGTAAGGCGCAAAATGCAGCAATACCGATACCATCCGCAAATCAATCTCCCCGCCGTTTCGCGTTGGCCTTGCACCGTGCCGAACATTCAGCGCCACCCGCTCGCCGCCCCATGCCCCCTTTGAGCAAAATCACCTGCGTCGAAGACCTGCGCCTGCTCGCCAAGCGCCGCGTGCCGCGCATGTTTTATGACTACGCCGATTCGGGCAGTTGGAGCGAAGGCACCTATCACGCCAATCAGTCGGATTTACAGCGCATCCTGCTGCGCCAGCGCGTAGCCGTCAACATGGAAGGCCGCTCAACGGCAGCCGCGATGATTGGCCAACCGCAGACCATGCCAGTCGCGCTCGCGCCCACCGGGCTGACCGGTATGCAACACGCCGACGGCGAAATTCTGGCGGCGCGGGCCGCCAAGGCATTCGGCGTGCCGTTCACGCTATCGACCATGAGCATCTGCTCCATCGAAGACGTGGCCAAGCACGCCGGGCCGGGTTTCTGGTTTCAGCTCTACGTCATGCGCGACCGCGACTTCATCGAACGCCTGATCGACCGCGCCAAGGCCGCCGGCTGCGGCGCGCTGATGATTACGCTCGACTTGCAAATCCTCGGCCAGCGCCATAAAGACATCAAGAACGGCCTGTCCACCCCACCCAAGCCAACACTGGCCAACCTCATCAACCTGGCCACCAAGCCGCGTTGGTGCCTGAACATGCTGGGCACGCCACGGCGACGGTTTGGCAACATCCACGGCCACGTCAAGGGCGTCACCGACATGGGCGATCTCAGCGCCTGGACAGCCGCGCAGTTTGACCCGCGCCTGAGCTGGGACGACGTGCAATGGATCAAGCGGCGCTGGGGCGGCAAGATCATCGTCAAAGGCATCATGGAGCCGGAAGACGCGCGTCTGGCGGTCGAAAGCGGCGCCGACGCGCTAATCGTCAGCAACCACGGCGGCCGCCAGCTCGACGGCGCGCCCTCAGCCATCGCCGCGCTCCCAGCCATCGTCGATGCCGTCGGCGCGCAAATCGAAGTCCACATGGATGGCGGCATCCGCAGCGGTCAAGACGTGCTCAAGGCCTGGGCACTGGGTGCGCGCGGCACCTATATTGGCCGCGCCTTTCTCTATGGTCTGGGCGCGTCGGGTGAAGCCGGCGTGACCAAAGTGCTGGAAATCATTCGCAACGAACTGGACTTGACCATGGCCTTCTGCGGCCACACCCGGCTGGACACCGTAGGCCGTGACATTCTGCGGGCGCAAACGTATCCGACAGCGTGAAGGTAACGCGAATTGGTGACGCGAATTCACCAGCCTTGCAAATGATCCCGCGCAATCCCGCTCAACGCGTTCAGCCAGGACGGATGATCGTTCAGGCAAGGGATGTAATGGAATGCCTTGCCGCCAGCGGCCAGAAACGCGGCGCGGCCTTCGACGGCGATTTCTTCCAGCGTTTCCAGGCAATCGCTGACGAAGCCGGGGCACATCACGTCCACATGCGATGTGCCCGCGCGCCCCAGTTCTTGCAGCGTCGCCTGTGTTGCCGGTCCGACCCAGCGCGCTTTGCCAAAGCGTGACTGAAAGCTCAGCGTCCACTGACCATCCCTCAGCGCCAGCTTATCGGCCAGCAGGCGTGCAGTTTCCAGGCATTGGGCGCAATAGGGGTCGCCGAGCGCGCGAGCGCGCTCAGGCACGCCGTGAAAACTCAGCACCAGTTTGTCCGGCTGCCCGTGCTCCCGCCAATGACGCCGTACCCGCTGCGACAGCGACTGGATGTAGCCGGGATCATCATGGAACCGGTTCACAAAGCGCAGTTCCGGAACATGGCGCGTGCGCCGCGCCCAGTCACCCACGGCGTCGATCACGCTGGCCGTAGTGCTGGCCGAATACTGTGGGTATAGCGGCAGCACCAGCACGCGCGTGCAGCCGTGCGCCTTCAGTTCATCGAGCTGCGAGGCAATCGACGGCTGGCCGTAGCGCATTGCCAGCCCCACGCGAACCTGAAGCCCGAGCTCGCCCAGATAGCCGCGCAGCATGATGGCCTGCTTGCGGCTATGCACCAACAGCGGCGAGCCTTCAGCCAGCCAGATCGACCTGTACTTGGCGGCTGAGCGCGCCGGCCGTGTGCGCAAAATCACCCCGTGCAGAATCGGCTGCCAGAGCAGCGACGGCAACTCCACCACCCGCTGGTCGCTCAAAAACTCGGCCAGATAACGGCGCACGGCGGCCGGCGTCGGCGCATCGGGCGTGCCCAAATTGCACAGCAGCACACCGACACCGTCAGCGCTGCCCGCTTCGACGGTAGGTTCAGGTCGAAAGAACATGCATCATTTTCGGCCATCCGGGTGACATCGGACGTATCAAGGCGCTCGGAACCCATCCGCCCAGAATGCGCCACGCCCGAAGCACGGGCGCTAGAATTTACCCCTTGACTCCAGCAAGAGCGAGAAAGGCAACCGGGTTATGACAGCGCGAACTTCGATACCGATCATCGACTGCCCGCGAGACAGGTGATCGCGCGCCGGACAAACCAGCTTTGCGGACACCTAAGCGCGGCATCGTCCGCGCTTTTTATTTTCTCGTTGAAAGAAACCCCCATGATCCAGATCACGCTACCCGACAACTCGCAACGGCAGTTTCCCGGCCCGGTAACGGTGGCCGAGGTAGCTCGCTCCATTGGTACCGGGCTGTCCAAGGCGGCGTTGGCAGGCAAAGTAGACGGCAAGCTGGTCGATATCAGCGCCGTGATCGAGCGCGACGCCAAGCTTGCCATCATCACCGCCAAGGACACCGAAGGGCTGGAGCTGATCCGCCACTCCACCGCGCATCTGCTGGCCTATGCGGTCAAAACGCTGTATCCCGATGCGCAGGTCACCATCGGCCCGGTAATCGAAAACGGCTTTTATTACGACTTCAGCTACAAGCGCCCCTTCACGCCGGAAGACTTGCAAGCCATCGAAAGCAAGATGACCGAACTGGCCACCAAAGACGAGCCTGTGCTGCGTCGCGTACTGCCACGCGACGAAGCTATTGATTATTTCAAGGGGCTGGGCGAACATTACAAGGCCGAGCTGATCGCCAGCATTCCGGCCGGCGAGGCGGTATCGCTGTACCGCGAAGGCGCGTTCGAGGATTTGTGCCGCGGCCCGCACGTGCCCAGCACCGGCAAACTCAAATACTTCAAGCTGATGAAGGTGGCGGGCGCCTATTGGCGCGGCGATCACCGCAACGAGATGCTCCAGCGCATCTACGGCACGGCGTGGGCCAGCAAGGAGGAATTGCGCGACTACCTGCACATGCTGGAAGAGGCCGAAAAGCGCGACCACCGCAAGCTCGGCCGCGAGCTGGATCTATTCCACATCGACGAGCATTCGCCCGGCACGGTGTTCTGGCACCCCAAGGGCTGGGTAGTGTGGCAGCAAGTCGAACAATACATGCGGCGCGTGTATCAGGACAACGGCTATCTGGAGGTAAAGGGGCCGCAGATTCTGGATCAGTCGCTATGGGAAAAAACCGGGCACTGGGACAAGTACCGCGAAAACATGTTCGTCACCGAGAGCGAAAAGCGCGACTTCGCGCTCAAACCGATGAACTGCCCAGGCCACATCCTGATCTTCAAGCAAGGCGTCAAGAGTTACCGTGACCTGCCGCTGCGCTACGGCGAATTCGGCGCCTGCCACCGCAACGAGCCTTCGGGCGGCCTGCACGGCATCATGCGCGTGCGCGCCTTTACGCAAGATGACGGGCACATCTTCTGCACCGCCGATCAGATTCAGGCCGAAGTCACCGCCTTTACCGCGTTGCTGCAAAAGGTCTACCAGGACTTCGGCTTCAGCGACATCATCTACAAGCTTTCAACTCGGCCCGAAAAACGCATCGGCTCCGACGAAAGCTGGGACCGCGCCGAGCACGCGCTGGCCGAAGGGCTGCGCGCCTCCGGCTGCGCGTTTGAATACCTGCCCGGCGAAGGGGCGTTTTACGGCCCCAAGATCGAATACACGCTGAAAGACGCGCTGGGCCGCCCGTGGCAATGCGGCACGATTCAGGTCGATCCCAACATGCCTGAACGGCTGGACGCCGAATACGTGGGCGAGGACGGCGCGCGCCATCGTCCCATCATGCTGCACCGCGCCATCGTCGGTAGTCTGGAGCGTTTCATCGGCATCCTGATCGAGCAGCACGCAGGTGCATTACCAGTCTGGCTGGCGCCGGTGCAGGCAGTGGTCACCGGCATCACCGACGCGCAAGCCGATTATGTGGAGTATGTGGCGCAAACGCTGCGAAATCAAGGGCTTAGGGTCGAAACCGACCTCCGTAACGAGAAAATTACATATAAAATACGCGAGCATTCATTGCAAAAGCTGCCTTACATCCTGGTCGCGGGCGACAAGGAAAGGGTTGCTAGTGTCGTCGCGGTACGCGCACGAGGTAACCTGGACCTCGGCGTGATGTCGATTGATGCGTTCATTGAGCGTATCGGTGCCGACGTCGCAGGCAAAGCCTGATTTGTTGAGCAGCCACGGCTTCAAGCGCATGCTTGCTGGTCAGTTTTTGCTACCGTTTATGTAGCATTTTGATTTGAGGGAACCTTACCATCGCTACCAACTTCCGTGATCGCCGCCAACGTGAGGAGCGCGCGCACCGTCTGAACCGTGAAATCACTGCCCCCGAAGTTCGTCTGAACGGCGTCAACAACGAGCCGCTGGGCGTCGTCCCCATCCAGGAAGCCCTGCGCATGGCCGGCGACCTGGACGTGGACTTGGTGGAAATTTCCGCCACTGCCAATCCGCCGGTCTGCCGTTTGGTGGATTACGGCAAATTCAAGTACCAGGAACAGAAAAAAGCTGCTGAAGCCAAGGCCAAACAGACGGTCATCGAAATCAAGGAAGTGAAATTCCGTCCCGGAACTGATGACGGCGACTACAACATCAAGATGCGCAACATCCGCCGCTTTCTGGGCGACGGCGACAAGGTAAAGGTCACGCTGCGCTTCCGGGGACGTGAAATCACGCACCAGGAACTGGGTTTGGCCCTGCTCAACCGCATCCGCGACGAGTTGGCCGACAGCATCGTCGTCGAGCAGTTTCCAAAGCTTGAGGGCCGGCAAATGATCATGATGATCGCGCCGGCACGCAAGAAGGCAGCAGGTGCGGCATCCAAGCCGGTGTCGGCGGCGGAACCTCAGCCCTTGGCCGCTTGATTTGTCCGCGGGGAGAGCAAAGATTTTGACGAATTCGCCGGATTAAACCGGTGAACCGGCAAGCCACAAACGACTTGCCATTCCTAAGTGGCTCGGGGCCAACAAGGCTGCAAGGTTTGCAGACGCCTCGCGAGCACAACTGAAAAGGAGCATTTTCAAATGCCCAAGATGAAGTCCAAGAGCAGCGCGAAAAAGCGTTTTCGCGTCCGTCCCGGTGGCACCGTCAAGCGCGGTCAAGCCTTCAAGCGT
>JAITMV010000014.1 GCA_031277295.1 Burkholderiaceae bacterium
GCCATCATCGGCCCCAACGGCGCCGGCAAGACGACGTTTTTCAACCTGGTGGCGGGCACGCACAAGCCGACTTCGGGCCGGGTGCTGTTCAAGGGGCAGGACATTACCGGCCTGCGCCCCGACCAGATCGCGCGCCTGGGCGTGGCGCGCACCTTCCAGACCACCAGCCTGTTCGACAACGCCACGGTGCTCGACAACCTGATCGTCGGCCACCGGCTGCGCACGCATTCGGGCCTGCTGGACGTGCTGCTGAACTCGGCGCGGCTGCGCGCAGAAGAAAAACTGTGCCGCGAAAAGGCGCGCGAGGCGCTCGACTTCGTTGGCCTGTCACGCATCGCGAACCGCATCGCCGCCGACATCTCGCAGGAAGAGCGCAAGCGCGTGGCCTTCGCGCTGGCGCTGGCCACCGACCCGGAGCTGCTGCTGCTCGACGAGCCGGCCGGCGGCGTCAACCCGGAAGAAACCGCGGGCCTGGCCGAACTGATCCAGAAGCTGGTGCGCCACGGCAAAACGGTGTGCCTGATCGAGCACAAGATGGACATGATCATGCAGTTGGCCGACAAGATCGTCGTGCTCAACAACGGCGTCAAGATCGCCGAGGGCACGGCCGCCGAGATCCGCCGCGACCCGCAGGTCATCGACGCCTATCTGGGAGCCGAACATGCTGACATTTGAAGGCGTCACGCTCAAATACGGCAGCTTCCGCGCGCTGGACAAAATCTCACTGCGCGCGCGGGCGGGCGAGCTGGTGGTGCTGCTGGGTGCCAACGGGGCCGGCAAAACATCGATCTTCATGGCCGCCAGCGGCATTCACCGGATCAGCGAAGGCCGCATCCAGTTGGCCGAGCGCGACCTCGCCGGTATGCGCACGACGCAAATCGTCCAGGCCGGCCTGGTGCACTGCCCCGAGGGGCGCAAGCTGTTTCCGATGATGACGGTGAAGAAAAACCTCGTGCTCGGCGCCTACGTCCACCGGCGCGACAAGGCCGGCATCGCCCGCGCGCTGGACGAGGTGTACGCGCTGTTTCCGATCCTGGCGCAAAAGCAGAACGACCCGGCCGGCTCGTTGTCGGGCGGCCAGCAGCAGATGGTGGCCATTGGCCGCGCGATGCTGGGGCGGCCCAAGGTGCTGCTGCTTGACGAGCCGTCACTCGGTCTGGCGCCGCTGGTGGTCAAGCAGGTGTTCGAGGTGATCCAGCGCATCAACAAAGCCGGCACCACGGTGCTGCTGGCCGAGCAGAACGCCTACGCGGCGCTGTCCATCGCCGACCGCGCCTACGTCATCGAGCGCGGACGCATCGCGCTGGAAGGCGACCGCGAATCGCTGATGAACAACGAGGCCGTGCGCGCCGCCTATATCGGATGATCCTCATTTTTTTTCGCAACCCTTGAAGGAGATATTCGCCATGTTGAAACATTCCCTCATCCGCCGCCGGCTGCTCGCCGCGCCCCTGGCTGCCGCCGCGCTGTGTGCCGCTGGCACCGCGCTGGCGCAGGAAGAAACCGTCCGGCTCGGCTTTACCGGCCCGCTATCCGGCGGCGCGGCGCTGTATGGCAAGAACGTCACCAGCGGCATGGAAATGGCCATCAAAGAGATCAACGCCGCCGGCCTTGAAGTGGCGGGCAAGAAAGTCAAGCTCGAACTGGTGGCGCTGGACGACAAGTATTCGCCCGCCGACGCCGCCATCAACGCGCGCCGGCTGGTGCAGCAGTCCAAGGTGGCGGTGGTGTTCTGCCCCCACTCGGGCGGCATCTACGCCATGCAAGCCATCAACGAGCAGGAAAAGTTTCTGCTCATGGGCTACTCCAGCGCGCCCAAAATCACCGAAACGGGCAACAAGCTGACCATCCGCATCCCGCCCACCTTCGACACCTACGTCAAGCCCTTCATCAACTATGAGATGAAACGCTTCGGCAAGCGCGTCGGCATGCTGCCCGGCGACCACGAATACGCCAAGGACTGGTCGAAACTGTTCGAACCGGCGTGGAAAGAGGCCGGCGGCACGGTGGTATCGAACAACCCGATGTCGTACAACAAGTCGGCTGATTTCTACAGCGGCGTCAGCCGCGTGCTGGCCGAAAAGCCCGAGGTGCTGTTCATCGGCGGCGCCTCCGAGCCGACCGCGCTGGTAGCCAAGCAGGCGCGCGAGTTGGGCTTCAAGGGCGGCTTTTTAATCATGGACCAGGCCAAGCTGGATGAAATGGCGCGCGTCACCGGCGGGCTGGAGCCGCTGGAAGGCGCGGTCGGCGTGCTGCCCGTGGCCAGCAACGACCGGATCGGCGCCAAGACCTTTACCGCCAACTACCGCAAGATGTACGGCGCCGACCGCGACCCGACCAGCGAAGCCTCGTACAACTACACCATGACCCACGTGGTCGCCGCCGCCATGAAGCTGGCCGGCACTGCCAGCGACGCCGCCGCCATCCGCGCCAAGATGGGCGAGGCGGTTTCGCAATTGACGGTGGAGCAGAACGCCGGCAGTTTTGGCGGTATCGATGACAAAGGCGGCACCATCATTGATCCGCCGGTGGCCGTGGTCGAAGGCGGCAAGATCAAGCCGGTTTCGCTCAGCGAGTTGCTGAAGTAACATTCCGCAGCCAGCCAACGCGGGCGATGCGCTGGCGCATCGCCCGTTTTTTTTATTGAAAGACACGGGAGCACTTGAAATGGTTGAGGGAAAAGTCGTCATCGTCACCGGCGCCGGCGGCGGTATTGGCCGCGACATTGCGCTGGCCATGGCGCGCGAAGGCGCGAAAGTGGTGGTCAATGACATCGGCGCCGCCGTTGACGGCGAAGGCCGCAACGCCGGGCCGGCGCAGCAGGTGGTCGATGAAATCCGCGCCCTGGGCGGGCAGGCCGCGCCCAACGCCGACAGCGTGGCCGAGGCGGCCAGCGCGGCAAAAATCGTGCAATGCGCGCTCGACAGCTTTGGCCGTGTCGACGTCGTGGTCAACAACGCCGGCATTCTGCGCGACCGCTTCTTTCACAAAATGTCGGTGGATGAATGGGACGCCGTCATCAAGGTACACCTGTACGGCGCCTACTTCGTCAGCCGCGCGGCGGCCAATCATTTCAAGGAGCAAAACAGCGGCGCGTTCGTGCACATGACCTCCACCTCGGGACTGATCGGCAACTTCGGCCAGGCTAACTACGCGGCGGCCAAGCTAGGCATCGCGGCGCTATCCAAGTCGATAGCACTGGACATGCAGAAATTCAACGTCCGCTCCAACTGCATCGCGCCGTTTGCCTGGAGCCGCATGATCGGCTCCATCCCCACCGAGACCGAAGATCAGAAAGCGCGCGTGGCCAAAATCCAGCAGATGACCCCGGCCAAGATCGCCCCGCTGGCGGTCTACCTGGCCAGCGACGCCGCCGCCCAGGTCACCGGCCAGATTTTCTCGGTGCGCAACAACGAAATTTTCCTCATGAGCCAGCCGCGCCCAGTGCGCAGCGTTCACCGCTCGGAAGGCTGGACGCCGCAAACCGTGGCGGAACACGCCATGCCAGCCCTGCGCGCCAGCTTCTTCCCGCTGGAGCGCTCGGCGGATGT
>JAITMV010000064.1 GCA_031277295.1 Burkholderiaceae bacterium
GGCGACGCCACGCTGCTGATGCACCTGGGCCGGCAGGCCGAGACCGACCCCAAGGCGCTGGCCAACCCCAAGAGCGAAGAAGAGCGCGTGCTGTTCGCCGCCATCAAGGCGCGGCTGAAAGAAGATGCGCACTGGTACAGCCGCAAGGGCGCGCAAATCGTCGGCGTGACCGAGGAAACCACCACCGGCGTGCATCGCCTGAAGGAAATGAGCGCCGCCGGCACACTGCTGTGGCGCGCCATCAACGTCAACGACTCAGTGACCAAGAGCAAGTTCGACAACCTGTACGGCTGCCGCGAGTCGCTGGTGGATGGCATCAAACGCGCCACCGACGTGATGGTGGCCGGCAAGATCGCCGTCGTCTGCGGCTATGGCGACGTCGGCAAAGGCAGCGCGCAGGCGCTGCGCGCGCTGTCGGCGCAGGTATGGATCACCGAGATTGATCCCATCTGCGCGCTGCAAGCGGCCATGGAAGGCTACCGCGTCGTCACCATGGAGCAGGCCGCGCCGGTGGCCGACATCTTCGTCACCGCCACCGGCAACCGCGACGTCATTACGTATAAGCACATGGCGGCGATGAAGGACCAGGCCATCGTCTGCAACATCGGCCACTTCGACAACGAAATCGACGTCGCCAGTCTGCAAGCCAAATGCAAGTGGCAAGAGATCAAGCCGCAGGTCGATCACGTCATCTTCAAGGACGGCAAACGCATCATCTTGCTGGCCCAGGGCCGCCTGGTCAACCTGGGCTGCGCCACCGGCCACCCGAGCTACGTCATGTCGTCGTCGTTCGCCAACCAGACCATTGCGCAAATCGAGCTGTTCTGCCACCCCGACGCCTATGATGTCGGCAAGGTCTACGTGCTGCCCAAACACCTGGACGAAAAAGTCGCGCGCCTGCAACTGGCCAAGCTCAATGCCACGTTGACGGCACTGACCGAAGAACAGGCGCGCTACCTGGGCGTGCCCAAGGACGGGCCGTACAAGACGGATGCTTATCGGTATTGAATGAAGTCATGCCGGCGCAGCCGGCGTCATTTCGTCATTTGTCGTTGTCCACGCCAAACGCCAAACGGCCATGACCATCAGCCTCGAATTCTTCCCGCCCAAAACCCCCGAAGGCGCCGACAAGCTGCGCGCCGTGCGCCAGCAGCTTTATGCGCTGACGCCGGAATTCTGCTCCGTCACCTTCGGCGCCGGCGGCTCCACCCAGCAAGGCACGCTGGAGACGGTGCAGCAAATCGTCGCCGAGGGCCAAGCCGGTGTGCCGCATTTGTCGTGCATCGGCCAGACCCGCGCCGGCATCCGCGAACGCCTGGCCGCCTACCGCGCCGCTGGCGTGCGGCGCATTGTGGCGCTGCGCGGCGATTTGCCCAGCGGCTACGGTACGGACAGCGGCGAGTTTCGCTACGCCAGCGATCTGGTCGCCTTCATCCGCGCCGAAACGAGCGATCACTTCGGTATCGCCGTCGCGGTGTATCCCGAGGTACATCCGCAAGCCGCGTCGCCACAAGCTGACCTGGACGCGCTGTGCGCCAAAGTCGATGCCGGCGCCAACCTGGGGCTAACACAGTATTTCTTCAACGCCGATGCGTACTTTCGCTGCGTGGACGAACTGCGCCGCCGCGGTATCACGATCCCGGTCATACCGGGCATCATGCCGATCACCAACTCCACCCAGTTGCTACGCTTTTCTGATGATTGCGGCGCTGAAATACCACGCTGGATTCGCCTGCGCCTGCAAGCCTTCGGCGAAGACACGGCGGCCATCAAGGACTTTGGCGCCGACGTCGTCGCCGATCTGTGCCAGCGCCTGCGCGCTGGCGGCGCGCCAGGCTTTCATTTCTATACCCTCAACCAGGCGGCGGGTACGCTGGCGATTTGCCGTCGCGGCGGCATTCAAGACCATGTTGCTGGCTGATCCGGCTCAAATTCGTCACGGTCAAATTCGTCACGGTTTACGCCCACTATTTCGTACCGGTTTCGTACCGTATCAATTTGATGTGGTGCATAATGAATTGCCGTCCGCGTTGTCAAAAATGGTAATGCTTGCGTTGCTGTAGTGTCTTAACAGGATCCTCGCCATGATGAAGAAAGCCGTTGTTGCCCTTGCGCTGTTTGCCGCCTCGGCAGGCGCGTTCGCCCAACCGATCACCGAGCCGCAAAGCAATTGGATGGTCAGAATGCGAGCCGTCCACCTGGATAGCGCCAACAAAGACAGCACCGGCCAGCGTCTTAGCATCAACGACAAGTGGCTGCCCGAGGCTGATGTTTCCTACTTCTTCAGCCCCAACCTCGCCGCCGAGCTTATTCTGACGGTGCCGCAAAAGCACAAGGTATACGCCGCCGGCCAGCGCATCGGTTCGTTTCGGCAACTGCCGCCCACGCTGACGATGCAATACCACTTCACCAACCTCGGCTACGTCAAACCTTATCTGGGCGCGGGCGTCAATTACACGCGCTTGAGTTCGGTAAATATTTTGGGCAACACGGTCAACGTCAAGCGCAACGCTTTCGGCCCAGCGCTGCAAGCCGGTTTCGATGTCCCGCTGTACAAGAACCTGTCGCTGAACGTGGACGTGAAGAAAGTCTGGATCAGGACCAAGCTCCGCAGCGATGGCAATGAACTCGGCACCTTCAAGGTCGATCCGCTGCTGGTTGGCGTCGGCCTCGGCTACCGGTTTTAAAGCGACGCGCGCCTCTTCTCATCCAGTCTGCGCGAAGTTGGCGCGCCCAGGCTGGAGCTGAACAAGCCGTGGCTTGCCGCGTGCCACCTTCAGGGGAAACACGTTATCAGGGAATTTTGTATCGTTTGGTTACATTCCCCTGCCGGCCGGGTAAAATGACGCGCATCACACATTAGAGAAACTTTGAACCCCCCCTTGCCTTGAAAGGAAAGGAATGGTTCTTCAGAGTTTCCTTAGGCGGCATGTTTCGACATCCGGTTTTTGACGCATTTTTTGCCAATGCTTCTCAACGCGACGGTTACCGCACGCCGATAGCCCGGTGCCTGATGCTCGCCGCGCTGTGGTTCGTGTCGGCGTCTTTGGCGGCGCAGCCGGTGCCTCGCGACGCTACGTCCGCCCTTTCGTTGTCATGCTCTTTAGCCAACGCCAGGCAGGGCGTCGAGCGCGGCGTCGCCACGTGGTACGGCCCCGGCTTGCACGAGCGCACCACCGCCAGCGGTGAAAAATTCAACATGCACGATTTCACCGCCGCGCACAAAACGCTTCCATTCGGCTCTCTGGTCATGGTGCGCAACCTGCGCAACGGCAGGAAAGTCGTGGTACGCATCAACGACCGCGGCCCCTTCTCGCCAAACCGCGTGATTGATCTCAGCCAAGCCGCTGCCAGTTCCCTAGGTATGAAAGCGCGCGGCCGTGATACCGTCGTGCTATGCCCTGCGTACCCAAGTGCTCAAGGCAATGACTGAGAGGGTACGGATAAATCCGCCTCAAACGCGCTGAATTCACAAGCGGTCAACTGCGGTTTCTAGGTTCAACTGCGGTTTCCAGGTTCAAACACTTCCAGCAGCCGCTCCAGCCCGCCCGTGTTGATCGCCACTTGAGCCTCGGCGCGCACCTTGGGCTTGGCGTGGTAAGCCACCGACAAACCGGCCACGCGCATCATTTCCAGATCGTTGGCGCCGTCGCCCATGGCGATGGCCTGCTCCGGATCGCAGCCAATCAAGCTGCATGTGTGCAGCACGGTGTCGCGTTTCATCGCGCCATCACAAATGTCGCCCCAGCATTGCGACAGAATGCGTCCGGTGAGCTTTCCATCCGCGATTTCAAGCAAATTGCTGCGCACAAAATCCAGCGCCAGACGTTGGCGCAAGCGTTCGGCGAAATAGGTGAAACCGCCTGAAACCAGCAGCACTTTCAAACCGGCGGCTTTGGCGGCCAGCACCAGTTCGGCGGCGCCGGGGTTCAAACGCAGATGGGCGCGGTAGACCTGAGCCAAGTGCGCTTCAGCAACGCCCTCAAGCAGCGCCACGCGCCGTCGCAGGCTGTCTTTGTAGTCGGCGATTTCGCCACGCATGGCCGCCTCGGTAATGGCCGCAACCTCATTCTTGCGGCCAGCGGCGGCGGCAATTTCGTCCACGCACTCGATATTGATGAGCGTGGAATCCATGTCGAATGCGATCAGCCTGAAATCGGTCAACCGCAGCGGCGGCGCGACGCCTTGCACGACGAGACCGGGGCTGAGTTCGCGAGGAGAGGACGAGCAAGAAGTCATAGGCTGTGGCGTTAACCCCAGGTTAACTGCCTGCTGCATGTCGTATCAGCAGGCAAGGCGCGCATTATCCGCGCTGGCGAAAAACCAAAACCCCGCAGGCCGGCGACGGACACTCGGCCGGGAAAGCATGACGACGTCAGGGCGAAAAATTTTTCACCCTGACGTTGGTTATGCTGTGCTTACGCGCCAGGTGTGGTGCGTGAGCCAGGCCGGCTTTTTCTGGTTGGCGAAACCTCACCCTGTCGTCATTGCCGCGAAAGCGGGAACTTCGCGGCAATGACGAGGCGGGCGGGAACCACGATGGGGGTCAGCGGCGCATCAAACATGTGCCGCGTGCGTGCTTTCGGGGCTGCCTACAGTCTTCGCGTTGGGTTATGCGGCCAGCAACTTCGCGAAAGCGCCGTTGCCTGTGACGGTGACGATCAACTTTTGAGTGGCCCGCGTTGCCGCCACGTAAAAGAGTCTGGCTTCGTCGGCCGCATCTTCTTTTTTGTGCGGCATCTGACCGACACCCGCGACCGCCACCACCGAAAATTCCAGCCCCTTGCTCGCGTGCATGGTCATGACCTTGATTGCGTTTTCCCGCGGATTGAAGTCTCCTGAGCAGTACACGTGGTGAGGCAATCTGCGATATTTGAGCGCTTGAGCGCATCGCTGCATTGCCCCATGATCCCGGCAGAGAATCGCCATGTCTGCCCAGGTGTGACCTTCCTCGTGGGCGGCGGCTAAAAGCTCGGCAATTTTCTCGGGTTCTTCCTTGAGCGTCGGCAGGCGGACAATGAGCGGCTCTTGGCCGTCCCGTCCACAACTGACGGGTTGCAGCAGCGGCACGCCATCATCATCCTGAGCGTCGGGCCGCAAAAACTCAGCGGCGACACGATTGGCGGTTTGCAGGATTTGTTTGGTGTTGCGGTAATTGATTTTCAAAATTGTGGTGCGGCCAACGGCCTGAATGCCCACGCTCTTGAAGCTGAAGTCGCGTGCTCTGCTTTTGCCGTAAATGTTCTGGGCGCTGTCGTACAGGATCAATAAGCTGTTGGTTTCAGGATCGACCATCTGGACGATGAGCTTGAGCCACTCGGGCCGGCAATCATGGCCTTCGTCAACCATGATTGCCTGGTATTGCCCTGACGGAATTTGTTTACGCTCTACACCCCGGATGACGTTGTCCACCATCTGCCCGAAAAATGCGTCCAAATCCGAGGATGGAGACGGCAGTGATTGCCCATAGGTCACCAGTTGCTGGCGGCACCATTTGTGAAAGTGACGGACGTGCACCCTGTCGGCCAGTCCCTTGGCGGAAAACCAATCGCCAATCTTGATCGCCAAAGGCTTGCTGAAACAAAGAACGAGAATGGGTTTTGCCGATGGCGTTTTAGCCAGGTATTCGGCGCGATAGCCCAAAATCATTGTTTTGCCAGAACCGGCCACGCCGTGAATGATCCGGTGGCCTCCGGCCAGACTGCGGGCCAGTTGTTCCTGCTGTAAATCCATGACACGCATGATGTCAGGCGGATCATCTGCGTCATCGGGCAGCAGACTGCCTTGAACGGGCACCCGCACCTGCGGGAACATGGTCCAGCGAACCCGTTCCAGTTGCGGCACGGAGATCATCTTGCCAAAAGCATGGGGAAGCATGTTCCATAGCCGCTGCTGAAAGGCTTCTGGCTCCGCCGATTCCAGCATTTCATCTTTGCAAATGACAAGATGAGCGTCAATGGTCTGATCCAAACCCGATTGCTCGAACTGGTTGCGGGTGATGTTCGTGAAAACAACGCCGTGGCCCCACGGAAATGCCAGCTTGCCCTGATGGGGGCCATCAGTCTGCACCAACTGGGGGTCGCGTTCCAGCGCGTTGACGACTTCAATGGCACAGCGACGCGCTTGGGCGGCGGGATTTTTCTTGATCACTGGCCGGCCATCGACCTGAAGGGTCCAGGCCTGCCTGGTGACTTCCTGAATAGTGTCAAGCCGCCAGTCCTTGGTTTCAATAATCAGGATGCCTCGGCGTGGGTGGATGATGACGAAGTCAGGATAGGTTTGCTTGGGGCCGACAGGAACGTCGTACCAAAGCAGGTAATCGTCATCGAGTTTTTGCTCCAGACGCTCTGCCAGGCGGCGCTCACCGGGTGTCATGCGTGCAACGCAAGAACCCAGTGTGGGAATCAGGACTGCCACTCGTTTTCTCCGCTGGCGATAGAAGAAGGGCTCTACATCACACTCCCCGCGTTATACGGGTGTCTATTCTGCCAGCAGCGTCCATGTCTCGATCACGCTGTCCGGGTTGAGCGAGATCGAGGCGATGCCTTCGTCGGCCAGCCAGCGGGCGAAGTCGGGGTGGTCGCTCGGGCCTTGGCCGCAGATGCCGACGTATTTGCCCTGCGCCTTGCAAGCGGCGATGGCGCGGCGCAGCAGGGCTTTGACGGCGGGGTCACGCTCGTCGAAGTCGGCCGCCAGCAGCGCCATGCCGGAGTCGCGGTCCAGCCCCAGCGTGAGCTGCGTGAGGTCGTTGGAGCCGATGGAAAAGCCGTCGAAGTGCTGCAAAAATTCGTCGGCCAGCAGGGCGTTGCTGGGTATCTCGCACATCATGATGACTTGCAGCGCGCTTTCGCCACCGTTTTGGCCGCGTTCGAGGCCGTGCGCGGCCAGCAGGCCGGTGACGCGCTCGGCCTGGCCCAGCGTGCGTACGAACGGCACCATGACCTGCACGTTGGTCAGGCCCATGTCGTCGCGCACGCGCTTGATGGCCTCGCACTCCATCGCGAACGCCTCGGCGAATTCGCCGCTGAGGTAGCGCGCCGCGCCGCGAAAGCCGAGCATGGGGTTTTCTTCTTCCGGCTCGTAGCGGCTGCCGCCGATGAGCTTGCGGTATTCGTTGCTTTTGAAGTCCGACAGCCGCACGATGACCGGCTTGGGCCAGAAGGCGGCAGCGATGGTGGCGACGCCTTCGGCCACTTTATCGACGTAGAAGGCGCGCGGGCTGGCGTGGCCGCGGGCGATGCTTTCGACGGCTTTTTTCAAATCGGCATCGACTTGCGGGTAGTCGAGGATGGCCTTGGGATGCACGCCGATGTTGTTGTTGATGATGAACTCCAGCCGCGCCAGCCCAACGCCCTCATTGGGCAGTTGCGCGAAGTCGAAGGCCAACTGCGGGTTGCCGACGTTCATCATGATCTTGGTCTTGATGGGCGGCATCTGGCCGCGCCGCACTTCGGTGACTTCGGTCTCCAGCAGGCCGTCGTAGATGCGGCCGGTGTCGCCTTCGGCGCAACTGACGGTGACCAGCGCGCCGTCTTTCAGCCTGTCGGTGGCATTGCCCGCGCCGACCACGGC
>JAITMV010000097.1 GCA_031277295.1 Burkholderiaceae bacterium
AGTCATAGACGCAGTTGTGGAAGTAATAGAACTCCAGGTGCTTGAACTCGGCCTTGACGGCGGAAAACAGTTCTTCCACGCGCTGGATGTGCTCGTCCATGGTGCCGCCCACGTCCATCAGCAGCAGCACCTTGACGCTGTTGTGGCGCTCGGGCACCATCTTGATGTCCAGCCAGCCGGCGTTGGCGGCGGTCGAGCGGATGGTGTCCTGCAGATCCAATTCCAGTTCATTGCCTTCGCGGGCGAACTTGCGCAGCCGCCGCAGCGCGACCTTGATGTTGCGCGTGCCCAGTTCCTGGCTGTCGTCGTAGTCACGGTAGGCGCGCTGCTCCCACACCTTGACGGCGCTGCGGCCGCCGCCCTTGCCGCCGATGCGGATGCCCTGCGGGTTGTAGCCGCCGTGACCAAACGGGCTGGTGCCGCCGGTGCCGATCCACTTGTTGCCGCCTTCGTGGCGTTCTTTCTGTTCCTCCAGGCGCTTTTTCAGCGTCTCCATCAACTCATCCCAGCCCATTTTCTGGATGGCGGCTTTTTCTTCCGCGCTCAAGTGTCGCTCCAGCACCTTGCGCAGCCAGTCGGCGGGGATTTCCTTGCGAAAGTCGGCGATAAGCTCGACCCCCTTGAAGTAGGCGGCAAAGGCGCGGTCGAACTTGTCGAAGTGTTTTTCGTCCTTGACCAGCGCGGTGCGCGCCAGGTAGTAAAAGTCGTCAATGGTGCAGGCGTCGGGCTGGCTGGGGCCGACGACGTGCGCCTGCAAGGCTTCGAGCAAGGTCATGAATTCCTTGACCGATACCGGCAGCCTGGCGGCGCGCAGGGTGTAGAAAAAGTCAATCAGCATGGCTGGAAAGCTGGGGCGTTACCCGCATTCTGCACTGGCGCGCGTAGTGCGAGAAAGGTAAAATTCACCCACCCGATGCAAGGCACCCTTTTGTCATGGTGGCAAGAGGCTGTACGCATAGGTCAGGAGGCCGCCGAAATGGACATTGCCGTCAACCAGCCCGTCATCGACGCCGTCATGCAAGCAACGATAGAAGCCCGCGTGGAGGCCATTCGCCAGGCCCACGCCAACAACTTGATCGAGAACCTGGACATGGGCGCCGACGTGCTGCAAGCCATGCTGCAACGCGCTCGCGAGCCGATCAGCAACGAGGAGTTTACGCGCCGGGAGGAGGCCTTGTGGCGGCAACGCCATCAAGTTTTGACTACTGCCGTCGCCTGAACCATGTCCAGCGCCGGAAGGACCGCGCGCGAGCAAGCGATCTACGACAGTCTTGTTTACCCCGGTGGCAATGTTCTGCGCAACAAACTGGACATCACCGACCAGGCTGCGCTTGACCAAGCCGAAGCCGAGGCCATGGCCTTGCGCGAACCCACCCGCCCCATCTTCAAGAAATTCACCTTGGCCGAAATGCAGGCCGTGCATAAGCACTTGCTCGGCCTGGTGTACGACTGGGCCGGCCAAATCCGCAACTACACCACGGGGCGCAGCGAGGTGGCCAGCTTTGCGCGGCCCGAGCATATCGAGTCCTATTTTGAAGCCGCGGTGCGCAAACCCTTGCAACGCGAGGGTTATCTCAAGGGCGCCGGGCGCGAGCCGTTCGCCGAACGCGGCGCGCATTTGGCCAGCGAAATCAACGCGGTGCATCCATTTAACCTAGAAACGGCAGTTGACCGCTTGTTATCTTCAGGAAATCCGCATAAACGTTAGCTTCCATGGCTTCCATTACGTTCACCTCTTTGGTGGCCGCGCTACGCACCCGAGCAGGCCGCCCTCGGGCGCGCTGGCGGCGTTGCTCGTCCTTGCAGGCGAGCAGCCTGCAGCGTCCTCGCGCCTTGCCAGCCCACCCGATGACAGCCTGCTCGGGCGCGTTCAACTACCGTTTCTAGGTTTATTGACGGCAACGGGCGCATCACGCGGCTGTGGCTCAAAGACCTGGCGACGCAAGCCGGGCACAAACTTGACATCATTTGCCTCGAAGCCCGCAAGGGCGCGTGGTACGAGGCCATGAAACAAGGCTTCGAGCGCGCCGACACCTCGAAGCTGAAACAGGAAATCCTGAACGCACTTGACGGCCCAGGACAGCCGTAAAACTCATTGACTCGGCGCTCCAAGAGCGTACCGCGCCAGCAGATACCGCAGATGTGCCCGCACCTCGGGCCGCTCGCCGGCCAGCAGGCTGTATATCACGGTATCTCGCACGGTGCCGTCGCGGCGCAGTGCGTGATGGCGGATCACACCGTCTTTTTGGGCGCCCAGCCTTTCGATGGCGCGCTGGCTGGCAAAGTTGAAATTGTCGGTGCGCCAGCCCACCACCTGGCAGCAAGCGTAGGGCGGGGTGAATCCCGCCCTACGTCTGCTTTTTTTTGCGCCGCCAGTCCCCATCCCTGCCTTCCCCAAAAGGAGAAAACCGGCGAGATCAAGGTCAGTTTCACTTCAACGGTTGCGTTGATTCATGAACACCAGTTTCTCGAACAACGTCACGTCCTGCTCGTTCTTCAGCAGCGCGCCAACCAGCGGCG
>JAITMV010000117.1 GCA_031277295.1 Burkholderiaceae bacterium
TTGCCCTTGTATCCACTGGACAAGGGCCGGTGTCGCGCACACAGGGCAACCACAAGGGTTGCCCCTAGGCCAAACGTTTCATGCGTCGCGGGTGGCGCGTGAGCGCCATGAACAACTGAAGTGAAAACAAAAACATCACCGCCGCAGCACCTCGCGCATGGCCTGATATAGCCGATCCGAGCCGTGCTGAGGGTTATCGGCATCCAGCGCGAACGGGTTGGGCGCGGCGCTGATTTGGCCGTGTGACGGCTGATGCGGGTGCAAAAAGAATGACAGCGTGCGCGCGCCGTGGGCGCGGTGACTTTCCAGCACGCGCGCCAGTTGGTCAGTGGCAAGCGGGCGCAAGGGATGGAACTCGGTGACGCTGTAGCCGGGTAGGCGCGAACGGGCCAGCCAGTCGAAGAACGCGCCGCCCTCGGCCGCCTCGCCGTACAAATTGACGCCCAGTTGCACATGACCGAAAGGCAACAGCGACTGCCCGGCGGCAAAACGGCTGGCGTCCCAGCCGGCGCCTTCGGCTGGGGCAATCTGCTGGGTGCGGTGCGGAACGTGGGCCAGGCAGGTGCGGTCCAGCAAAGCATCAAAGTGGGCAATGTAGTCCACCACTTGCTGGCCGCGATACTCGTGCCACAGCGGTACCAGAGGGTTGTAGAACACGGCCAAGCCGTCGGCGGGGGCGTCGATGGAAAAGGCGACGCGCGCATCGGGCGTGCCCATGGGCGGCAACGGCTGGCGCAACGGCAGCGGCGCGGGGGTGTTTTGCTGGCGATCCACGGCGGCAAAGCGGCGCGTGCCCAGATGCACCAACCCGCCGCCTGGACGTTCCAGCGCCGCGTCGATGCGGTGCACGCCGCTGGGCAGCCCGGCGTGGCGCAGGTCGTAGCGCCATCCGACGCGGTCGGTGCCGAGATCGGGCCGCGCCTGGCTCACGTCTTGCCGCGCGAAACGGGCGGACACGCGGCCCGCGAATTGGCCGTCAAGGTAGATGCGCACCCAAGGCGAGTCACCCGCCGCGCGCTCGGCATCATGCACCCAACCGCCAACGGCCAACATGCCGGCGGCTTGGGCGTCAATGTGCTGCCAGAAGTGATCGAGCCGCTGGCGCCGAATGTCTCCAGACGGCGGCTCGACCTGCTCGAACGACGTGAACTGCGTGTCCAGCGCCGCGTTCAGCGCGCCAACATTGCCAAAGCGCGCCAGCAGCCAGGCGCGAAAGCCACGCAGCGAGGCGTCGGAATAATCCGTCACCACGTATGGCCGGTCATAGCCCATGCCGGCCTCGAAGTCGGGATACAGATGATGCACCTCGCCTAGCAGATTGACGCCAGCCACACGCTCGCGCGCAGGCAGCGGCAGCGCGCAGATGGCGCCGGTCACGGCTTCAATGGCCTGCTCGCGCCGCTGGGTAATGGCATTGTCAAAGCGCGCAATGCTCCACGGATACATCGGCAGGCCCATGAAACGATCCACCGGCAGCGCACCCTGCGGAGTAACGGCCAGGTTGCTCGGGTCTTGCGCCAGCGCGGGCTCGATTGGCGCGCGCTCGGAGAAATGGGTGGAAAACAGATACAGCACCACCGGCCTGTCCACGTCCCGCACCGTGCGGGCAATGCGCCGCACCGCCTCTTGATCGATGGCCCAGTCCGCGCCTTGCGGCTGGAACAAATTGAGCAGCGGCACCACCAGCGTGTAACCCAGCTCGAAATGTCCGTTGGGACTGCGGCGCGGGCCAAGTGCGTCCAGCGCCGCGTCGATGCGCGCCGCCGCCGAGCCTTGCGCGCCGGTGCAGGCCGGCTCCAGCGGCGCGGCGGGCGGAACCATTTCCAGACAATCGCTTAGGCCGCCGATGGCCGGTGCCAGCAGCAGCGGCGGGTTTGAGCCGCGCCACAGCCAAACCGACAAGCCGATCAGCAGCGCCAGCAGCCCCAGCGCCAGCCCCGCACAGACGACGTCAACACCACTGCGTCGAGTATGAGGCTCATGCATAGCAAGTAATTATTAACTGACATTGCCTCGCGTCACCCCGCGCGCAAAGTCGCCAAGGCCGCCCCAAACCAAGAGCGCGCTCATCCGCGGGGACGGCATGAGGCGTCGCCTTCATTTCCCGCCCACGCTTTCCACCGGCGCCCACTTGCCGCCCGTGACTTTGTAGATGGTGATGCCGCCGCCCTTGAGGTCGCCTTTTTCGTCATAGGCGTAGTGCTGCGCGGTGACGCCTTGCATGTTGGTGGCAGCCAGGGCGGACAGATATTTGGCCGGATCAGCCGAATTAGCGGCCACCATCGCCTTCATCATCGCCATCGCGCCGTCGTAGGCGTAGGGTGAATAGGTCTGCACCGGCGCGCCGAAGCGCTTTTCGTAGCGCTGCTTGTAGCCTGCTCCGCCAGGCATCTGCTCCAGCGGCAGGCCGGCCAGCGAGCATATCGTGCCCTCAGCGGCCTGCGCGCCGGCCAGTTTGATGAAGTCGTCGGTCTTGGACATTTCACCGGAAATCAGGGGCGCCTTGATGCCCAATTCGCGCATTTGCCGCACCATCGGCGCCGACTGGCCTTGCGCGCCGCCGTAGAACACGGCATCGGGGCCGGCGCTCTTGATTTGCGTCAGGATGGCTTTAAAGTCAACCGCCTTGTCGTTGGTGTACTCCCGGCGCACGACGGTCGCGCCGGCTGCCTTGGCGGCTTTGTCGAACTCGTCGGCCAAGCCCTGGCCGTAGGCCGTGCGGTCATCGACGATGGCAATTTTCTTGTAGCCGAGTTTGCCCACCGCGAAAGCGCCGATCACCGCGCCTTGCTGGGTGTCGGAGGTCATCATCCGAAAGGCCGTCTGGTAGCCTTGTTGCGTGTATTCAGGCGCGGTGGCCATGGCAATCTGCGCAATGCCGGCCTGGTTGTACACGCGCGAGGCTGGAATGGTGGTGCCCGAGTTGAAATGGCCCAACATGCCCTGAATACCTTCGTCCACCAGCCGTTGCGCCACGGTGGTGCCGTTTCTCGGATCGGCTTGATCGTCTTCGGCAACCAGTTGAAATCTGACCTCTTTGCCGCCGATTTTGGGATGCGTGGCATTGAACTCCTCGAGCGCCAAAGTCAGGCCGTTTTCCATGTCCTTGCCGTACTGCGCCTGCGCGCCCGACAACGGGCCGGCAAAGCCGAGCTTGACGACGTCTTGCGCCGATGCCGTGCCGCCCAGCGCCAGCGCGCACAGCCCCCCAACGATCCACAGTTGTCTAAGTGTCATGAACGAACATCCTCCAAATGCGGTTGCAACAAAACAGCGGGCACGATAGCACGGCGGCATCTGAAGCCCAAGCCATCCGCGGCTGGCGCCTTCCGCATGGCTACCGGGCGCCTTCTCTCACAAACTCTTGAAACGTTCGCCGAAACTTGGCCACCTTGGGCGCGGCCACGGCCAGGCAATAGCCCTGGGTCGGATTGCGTTCGAAAAAATCCTGGTGCCAGTCCTCGGCCGGAAAGTAATGCGCCAGCGCAGCCACCTCGGTAACGATGGGGGCGGCATACAGCGGGTCTTGGCTCATCTCGCGGATCAGCTCGCCGGCCACTTGTGTTTGCTCCGGCGTTGTGGTGTAAATGCCGCTGCGGTACTGCGTGCCAACGTCGTTGCCCTGGCGGTTGAGCTGGGTCGGGTCGTGGATGACAAAGAAAATTTCCAGCAATTGCCGCGTGCTGATCCAAGCCGGGTCATAGACCAGCTTGACCACCTCGGCGCAGCCGGTGCCGCCGGTGCAGACCTGCTCATAGCTTGGCGCCGTCGGCTGGCCGTTGCTGTAGCCCGATTCGACGTCCAGCACGCCGCGCACCTGCTTGTATACCGCCTCGGTACACCAAAAGCAGCCGCCGGCCAAGGCGATGGTTTCAGTATTGCTCATGATGGCGATTTTCGGGCAACGGGCACAATGCCGGTTTTTACAACCCCATTTCCATTCAAGGAGATCATTTCATGGCCGCCGCCAAAGTTGTTTTCGACCACGCAGACCCGTTCCAGCTTGACGCGCAACTGACCGCCGACGAGCGCCAGGTGCAACAAGCCGCGCGCGACTACTGCCAAGGCAAGCTGCTGCCGCGCGTGCAGATGGCGTTTCGCAACGAAAGCACCGACCCGGCCATCTTCCGCGAGATGGGCGAACTCGGTTTGCTGGGCGCGACCATCCCCGAGCAATACGGCGGCGCGGGCCTGAACTACGTCTGCTACGGCCTGGTGGCGCGCGAGGTCGAGCGCGTCGACTCCGGCTACCGCAGCATGATGAGCGTGCAGTCCTCGCTGGTCATGGTGCCCATCAACGAGTTCGGCTCCGAGGCGCAAAAGCAAAAATACCTGCCCAAGCTGGCATGCGGCGAATGGATCGGCTGTTTTGGCCTGACCGAGCCAAACCACGGCTCCGACCCCGGCAGCATGATTACCCGCGCGCGCAAAGTCGATGGCGGCTACGCTTTGAGCGGCGCCAAAATGTGGATCACCAACAGCCCGATTGCCGACGTGTTCATCGTCTGGGCCAAAGACGATGGTGGCCAGATTCGCGGCTTCATTCTGGAAAAAGGCTGGAAGGGTTTGAGCGCCCCCGCCATCCACGGCAAGGTCGGCCTGCGCGCCAGCGTCACCGGCGAGGTCGTCATGGATGGCGTGTTCGTACCGGAAGAAAACGTCTTTCCCGACGTGCGCGGACTCAAAGGCCCCTTTACCTGCCTGAACAGCGCCCGCTACGGCATCGCCTGGGGCGCGCTCGGCGCGGCTGAAGACTGCTACCAACGCGCGCGCCAATACGTGCTGGAGCGCCAGCAATTTGGCCGTCCGCTGGCGGCCAACCAGATCATCCAGAAAAAGCTGGCCGACATGCTGACCGAAATCAGCCTCGGCCTGCAAGGCTGCCTGCGCCTGGGCCGCATGAAAGACGAAGGCACGGCCCCGGTCGAAGTCACCTCCATTCTCAAGCGCAACAACTGCGGCAAAGCGCTAGACATCGCCCGCATGGCGCGCGACATGCTGGGCGGCAACGGCATCAGCGACGAATACGGCATTGCCCGCCACTTGGTCAACCTCGAAGTGGTCAACACCTACGAAGGCACGCACGACGTACATGCCCTGATCCTGGGGCGGGCAATCACAGGGATCGCGGCATTTGCGAATTGAGGCCAACTGACCTCACCCTCGCAAAGCGTATCCCTTGTTGAGGTGGCGCGTGAAACACGCTGATTTTCACCCCCCCCTCTCCCCCTTTGAGGGCTGTCGCAAAAAGGGCAGGGCGGCCACAAGAGCCGCCCCCCGCGCCAATCCCCTGTCAGGATCATTTGTAAAGGTTTTGATGGAACGGAGCACTAGGTTCAACGATCATCAAAATCCACCAGCGTGAACAGCTTCAACCCGCTGCCGCGCAAACGGGCCGAGCCGCCGAGTTCGGGCAGATCGACAATGGCCGCGCCCTCGGTAACGTGCGCGCCCAGTTTTTCCAGCAGCCTCTTGCCGGCCAGCATGGTGCCGCCGGTGGCGATCAGGTCGTCAATCAGCAGCACGCGCTGGCCTTGGGCGACGGCGTCGGTGTGCAGCTCGACGGTGGCGCTGCCGTATTCCAGTTCATAGGTTTCGGCCACGGTGGTAAAAGGCAGCTTGCCCTTTTTTCGGATCGGCACGAAACCGACATTCAACTCATACGCCACCACCGAGCCGAGAATAAAGCCGCGCGCATCCAGCCCGGCCACCACGTCGGGGCGCAGCGCAGGCTCCATGTAGCGATGCACGAAGGCGTCGATCAGCACGCGGAACACGCGCGGGTTTTGCAACAGCGGCGTAATGTCGCGAAACCGCACCCCTGGCGCAGGCCAGTCGGGCACGGTGCGAACATGTTGACGCAGGTAGTCGGCGACGGAGAAAGGGGTGGTCATGACAGCGATTGTGCCTTTGGTCGTTTGGGGTGGCGCCAACCGCTACGCGCCAAACCTTTTTTCCGCCTGCGCCAGCGCCTCGGCCTTGCCCGAAAGCACCACCTTTTCGCCGCCTTGCAGCGGCACATTGGCGTCAGGCGGCCCCGGATGACCGTCCCGGTGACGCAGGCGGATCAGGCGCAACTCGCCCGCGCCGGCCAGCAACTCGTTCAGGGTATGGCCGGCCACGGTGTCGGGCAGCACGAAGGTGTGCAGGCGCTCTTCGGCCATTTCATCGGCGCTAATATCGTCGGCGCCGTGGAAAAAACCGCGCAGCATACCGTAGCGCTGCTCGCGTTGTTCGCGCATGAGGCGGATCACGCGTCGCGTCGGCACGCCCAGCAGCGCCAGCGCGTGGCCGGCCAGCATCAGTGAGCCTTCCAGCGA
>JAITMV010000119.1 GCA_031277295.1 Burkholderiaceae bacterium
AGCTTGCGCAGCGGCGCATACGAAGGCGGCGTTTGGCTGGCCAGCCGTTTGGCGAATTGCTGAAACGCCTTGGCCGAGCCGAGCAGGCCGGGGTTGAGAAAGTCGAAGATCGACCACAGGTCGGTCAGGTTGTTCTCAACCGGCGTGCCGGTGAGCGCAATGCGCGCCTGCGTGTTGAGCGCCTTGACCGCGCGGGTCTGTTTGGCGCCGGGGTTTTTGATGCTCTGCGCCTCATCGACCACGACCAGCCGCCAGGCGGTCTGGCCAATCCAGTCCAGCCGGCTCAGCGTCGCGTAGCTGGTGACGACCAGATCGCTGGCCGCCAGCGCCGCCGCGGGTGCTTGCAGTTGCTCTGCCGGGCTGAACGCGGGATGGGCGACGAACACCCGCAGCGACGGCGCGAAGCGCGCCGCCTCCGCCGCCCAGTTGGCCAGCAGCGAAGCGGGGGCGACGATCAGCACCTGGCCCGGCGTTTCGGCCTTGCCGCGCCCCATCGTCAGCGCCAGCGCCAGCACTTGCAGCGTCTTGCCCAGCCCCATGTCGTCGGCCAGGCATGCGCCCAGACCCAGCCGGGTCAGCAGGCCCAGCCAGCGCACGCCAGCGTCCTGATACGGGCGCAGGGTTGCCTTCAGCGCCGCGCCCGGCAACGCGCTGTCCAGCGTTTCGGGGCGGCGGCAGGCGGCCAGCGTCTCGGCCAGCCAGCCGCCCGCGTGGACCTGGCCCCAGTCAGCGACATCGGGTGCGGTGGCGCGCTCGCCAATATCGGCGGCGGCCAGCAGCCGCATCGCCTGACCGAAAGAGATGCCCTGTTCGCGCGCCAACCGTTCGACCTCGGCATAACGGTCGAGCGCGGTTTGGAGCTTTGCGTGATCGACCTCGATCCATTTGCCGCGCAGCATGGCCAGGCCGTCGGTGGCCGCCGTCAGTTGTTCGATCTCGGCTGGCGTTAGCGTTTCGCCGTCCAGCGTCACCGTCACCTCGAAATCGAGCAGTTGTTCCGCCCCGACCAGCGATGGCGCGGAGGAGCCGACGGTGGCCTCGACCCTGGGCCGGCTCGGGCGCACACCGGGCCAGCCGACGGGCATCCGCACCACCAGGCCGGCCTGCTCCAACGTCGCCACATCGCCCAGCAAACGCATCGCCTCCGATGGCGTCCAGCGCAGCGGATGAAAAATTTCGCCCGAATCGACAATCGCCTTCAGCCACGCGCAGCCTTCGCTGGCGCGGCTAACCGGCTCCAGCAGCTTCAGCAACTCGGCCTTGGCACCGGCCCCGGCGTATTCGCGCAGCGCCATGCCCAGCGGCGCGTGGCGCACCTCGCCATGGGCGGAAATTCCCGGCGCGTAGGTGGCGAGAAAGGCGAAGGGCCGCTCGGCATCCTTGCGGTTTTCAGCCAGGTGGAAATGCACCCGGCCCACATGCCGCCAGCGGCTGTCGTGCGCGGCAAGAAAGGCGTCCAGACCGCCGCCGCTGGCGGCCAGTTCGCCGTCAAACGCCGCGGCCAACTCTTGCCACAGCGCCCACAGCATGGCGACACCCAGGTATTCGCCGCCGCGCATCGGCGGCGCTTCGCTGGCGGCGCGCGCCAGCGCCTCGTCATCCGGCTCGGGCGCGCCGCTTTCCCCGGCGCGGCAGCGCGCGGTAATAAATTCCAGCGCCCACGCGCGCCAGAACGCCAAGTCGGCGGGCAGGCGCGAGCGGCCCTCGCTTAAGGCCAGTTGCAGCAAACCGTGGCCCGCGCCGCGCGCAAACGCGCGCTCCAGCCGCGCGGCAACGGCGTCATCCAGCGCGTCGCTGGGCACGTGCGCCGGCTCAAGGCGCAGCGCGCCGCGTGGGGTGATGACGGTGGTCAATGCCATGGGCGGCGAGACGGAAATAGCAGTGTCATTGGTTGCTTCTCGGGTGAGTGCGCTGCGCACTCACCAGACCCGCCCCGGCCACCGTGATACACCGACCAGGATGTCGAAAACAGTATCGGCTGAAACCAGCGCCCACCCATGGTTACGCGCCAGCCAGTGCGTCCAGAATCCGGCGATGCTCCCGATTGATGCGCCGGGACACCAGTGCCCCACGGATGATTTTTTGCAAAAACTCCGGCGTGCAAGACGCCTTTGCGGCAAAAAACCGCTCTTAACATGGGCCTCGACAACAGCAACCGGCTCAATCCGGGTAAACCGATAGTCGATAAAGCTGTCATGTTCAATGAACGGATGCTCTCCAGCCTTGATCTGGCAAGCCTGATCGTGGTCGATGCCTGCTTTCACGCTGGAAGCGCAGGCCATCAGCACCATCGGATTCGGCCCGTATCCGCCCCATGGCACCGGGTCGAGCATGATCGTGAAGAGATGCTTTTTTTGATCTGGCCCGGACGGAACAAGGACGCACGCGCCACGCGCGCAAACCCATCCTTCACTCATAGGCTGGCGGCTTGGCGGAAAGATGCCTTGATGTACCTCTGCTCGTGCAGCCGGTCAATCAGCGCCTGTATTTGTCCGCTGTCATAGCCAAGCGCCTTGAGTAGCCGCGCCGGCGGAATGGGTCGGCTGGACTGATTCGGGTCTTGCCACTCGGGACACTCGCTAGAGTGGGTGTGGGCAACGAGTTCCCACTGGGTCATGTGTCCGAACTTCTCCCAGACCGCATCCAAGCACTCAACGTCAGTGTCACTCAGTACCAACAAGTCCCGCGCCGGGTCTGAAATTATGCTTGGATCACTGAGCGCAACCTCGTTGTTTTCCCTGTCCGTGACCCACGCTGACCAGCCGCCATCAACTGGCGGGAACGCACCGTTTATGTGGTCAAGAGTCATCGACAGCACCGGACCGTGCGGCATGGAAACAAACGAGTCTCCAGTGATCGTGTCTCCATACCGGCGTAGAGACTCGCGCTCGGCCAGATACATCAGCTTGACAAGTTTCAAGATCGAAAGCCGCCCGCTCCCTCTGTGCAAAAGGAACGCCGCAGCCTGAGCCGCCTTCTGTTCGTCAAACAATGCCGGGATCATGTATGGAGACGCCCTCATGGATGCGATTTAATAAATCACCCACGCTTTGCGCGCTAAAAGTTTACAGCAAGTGTCACGCTTTTTGCGACAGGAGCCAAACTTTTCTCATTGTCTCGGCGCTATCGCCGCCCGCTGTCGGCGATTTATCAAATTGATAGGTCGGACGAGGCTTGCTTGACAGGACGCGATGAAACCGAGTCTTGGCCTGCCCGGAGGGACTCGAACCCCCGACCTGCTGCTTAGAAGGCAGCTGCTCTATCCAGTTGAGCTACGGGCAGCAGGAAACGAAGAAAAAAGGCCCAGCGCGATGACGGGCCTTTGGGTGGCGTCTCGGGGGCGCCCAAAAGGGTGGTCGGAGCGGCGGGATTCGAACTCGCGACCCTCTGCTCCCAAAGCAGATGCGCTACCAGACTGCGCTACGCTCCGACGAAAGCCAAATTCTACCTTGCCTGGTCATCGGCGCTGATACTGAGCCTGGCCGAACAGCACTTCCTTGGCGGCGGCGGTTTGGACAGGCGGGCGCTGATCGGCCAGGACTTGAACGCCGCGCCGCACGGCGGGGCGCTCGGCGATGCGGTCAAACCAGCGTTTGAGGGCGGGGTATTCGGCCCAGTCAACGCCCTGGTTTTGCCAACTGCGCAACCAGGGGAAAATGGCGATGTCGGCGATGGAGTATTCGCCCCCGGCGATGTACGCGCCGGTGTGCTCGATCCGGCGGTTCATCACGCCGTACAGGCGCCGCGCTTCATTGGTGTAGCGGTTGATGGCGTAGTCGACTTTCTCCGGCGCGTAGATGCGAAAGTGGTGCGCCTGGCCGAGCATGGGGCCGACACTGGCCATCTGGAACATCAGCCACTCCAAAGTTTGATAGCGTCCGCGTGTGTCGGCGGGCAGAAAGCGCCCGGTCTTGCCGGCCAGATAGAGCAAGATGGCGCCCGACTCGAACAGTGACATGGGCTGGCCGTCTGGGCCGTCGGCATCGACGATGGCGGGAATTTTGTTGTTGGGACTGATGGCAAGAAAGTCAGGCTTGAACTGATCGCCCGCGCCGATGTTGACGGCATGGACGCGATAGGGCAACCCGCATTCTTCGAGCATGATGTGGATTTTGTGGCCGTTGGGGGTGGGCCAGGAATAAAGGTCGATCATGGCGGCTCCTTGTTGGGGTTGATGTTTGGCGTTTGGCGCCCATAGCGTAGCGCGTCGCCGTCAAGCAGCTTACCCGCGCGGCAATGGCAGGATTTCAAATCCGAGCCCAGTTCCACGATGGTACTAGTGCTCCGTTCCATCAAAATCTTTACAAATGAAATCGATGGATTTGTTCGTCAGGCAAGGCGCAAACCGGAGCAATACCGAGTGGTATTGCGAGGATTTGCAACGCAGCATGACGGACAAAGACGCGATTTCATGCAAAGGTTTTGGTGGAACGGAGTACTAGGCCACGACACAGCGAGTACGATTCCACGCAGTAGCATCCAAAAAGAAAAAACCGATTGCCTTAACCTCATTTTGCGCCACACCCGGCGCAACTGACTTTTTCGAGCCATGGACAAACACTACCTTACCCCGCTGTTCGAGCCTGCGTCGATCATCCTGTTCACCGGGCCGCAAAATCAGCCCGACAAACAGACGCCGCAGGCGCGGGCGCTGCTGGCGTATTTGCAGGCGCAAACGTTCAAGGGCCGGATCACGCCACTAGACACCGGCACCACTGGCACGCTGGCCGATCTGGCACAGTCGCAAGCCGATCTGGCGGTAATTGCACTGCCAGACGATGAGATAGTGGCCGCGCTGGAACTGGCCGGCCGTATCCGGGTAAAGGCGGCGCTGGTGCTGTCCGAACGCATCGGCGCGGCGCAGGCGCTGGAGATGCAGCGCATCGCGCAGCGGCATGGTTTCTGGCTGTTGGGGCCCAACAGCCGGGGCTTCCAGCGTCCGCGCCTGCAACTCAACGCCGGCACGGCGGGCGCGTTGGCGGCGGCGGGGCCGCTGGGACTGGTGTCACAATCAGGCGCACTGACGGCGTCCATTCTGGACTGGGCGCAGCAGCAAAGCGTCGGCTTTTCGACCGTGGTGTCGCTTGGGCCGCATACCGCGGTAACGCTGGCCGACGCGCTGGACTATCTGGCCGCCGACCGCCACACGCAAAGCATCGTGGTCTACATGGAAGGCATCGGCAACGCGCGCCGTTTCATGAGCGCGTTGCGCGCGGCGGCCAACAGCAAACCGGTAGTAGTGCTCAAGGCCGGACGCAAATCGGCTGGCAACGTGGCGGCGCAAACACATTCCAGCGCGATTGTCGGCAGCGACGAAGTGTTCGAGGCCGTGCTGCGCCGCGCCGGGGCGGTACGGGTGCGTTCATTCGTCGATCTGTTTTCGGCCGCAAAATGCCTGGCTTCGCGCTACCGCCCGGTGGGCCGGCGCCTGGCGGTCATCAGCAACGGCGGCGGCCCCGGCGTGCTGGCCGCCGACTGGGTCAGTGAATTAGGGCTGGAACTGGGCGTGCTCAGCCAAGACGCCGCCGCGCGGCTGAAAGAGCAGTTACCCGTCGGCGCGTCGCTGGTCGATTTGATCGATGTGTCGGAAGACGCCGACGCCGCGCACTACCAAGCCGCCATCGAAGCCGCCAACCAGGACCGCGGCATTGACGGCGTGCTGGCGCTATATTCCCCCAAATTCGGCGGCGACGGCGACGCCGTGGCTCAAGCCCTGGTACAAGCCAGGCCGCGCATGGGCAAACCGTTGGTGGCGTGCTGGATGGGCGACGCTTCGGTGCAGCCCGCGCGCCACGCGCTGGCCGAGGCGCAGATCCCCAGTTTTCGCACCCCCGAGGCGGCGGTAGGCGCGTTCGGCAATATTGCCAGCTTCTACCAGAACCAGCAACTGCTGCAACAAACGCCGCCGCCGCTGTCAAACCTGGCCGCGCCGGACGTGGAAGGCGCGCGCCTGCTGATCGAAGGCGTGCTGACCGAGCGGCGCAAGGTACTGACCGAGATGGAGTCCAAGGCGCTGCTGTCGGCCTTTCACATCCCAGTCACGCAAACGCTGCTGGCGCGTAGCAGCAGCGAAGCGATGATGATCGCCACCCAACTGGGCTTTCCGGTGGCGCTGAAAATCGACTCCCCCGACATCAGCCACAAAAGCGACGTCGGCGGCGTGGCGCTGAACGTGATGAACGCCACCGCCGTGCGCGACATCTGGCACGACATGATGGACGCCGTGCGCGCCGGCCAGCCCACCGCGCGCATCAACGGCGTCACCGTACAGGCGATGGCGCGCAAGCCGCGCGGACGCGAGCTGTACATCGGCGTCGTCACCGACGCAGCGTTCGGCCCCGTCATCGCCTTCGGCGCTGGCGGCACCATGATTGAACTGATGAACGACCACGCGATGGAGTTACCGCCGCTCAACCAGTTTCTGGCCCGGCGGCTCATCGAGCGCTCGCGCGCGCGCCACACCCTGACCGCCTGGCGCGGCGCGCCCGAAGCCGACATCGCGGCGCTGGAACAGGTGCTGCTGCGCGTATCCGAAATGGTGTGCGCGCTGCCGCAGTTGCGCGAGATGGACATCAACCCCATCATCGTCGACGAATCCGGCGCGCTGGCGGTGGACGCGCGCATCGTCATCGGCTCAGCGGCGCAAACCGCGCCCGGACGCTCAGGCCACTACGGCCACCTGGCCATCCTGCCCTACCCGGCGCGCTACGAGCAGCGCTGGCCGCTCAAAGGCGGCGGCGAATACACCGTGCGCCCAATCCACCCCGACGACGCGCAAGGTCTGCAAAGCCTGGTCAAACGTCTGTCGCCGGAAAGCCGCTACTTCCGCTTTGTCTCCGGCATGACCGAATTGCCGCCGGGAATGCTGGCGCGCTTCACCCTGATCGACTACGACCGCGAAATGGCCCTGTGCGCCGTGATCGAGGAAGAAATCGAAGGCGCCAGCAGCGGGCAGACGCGCGAGCGCATCATCGGCGTGTCGCGCTACATCACCAACCCCGACCACACCAGTTGCGAATTCTCACTGGAAGTCGACGACGCCTACGCCGGCCAGGGCCTGGGCTCGCGCCTGATGCACAGCATCATGGACGTGGCGCGCGACAAGGGCCTGAAAGAAATCATCGGCCTGGTACTGACCCACAACGACCCCATGCTGCGCCTGATGCGCTCGCTGGGATTTCAGATCAAGGCCTACCCGGAAGACCCGGACTTCCGGCTGGCGGTGCATCCGCTGTAAGAGCGACACGCTCGGCTAATCAGGATGAACGGGGTCGGCTCTTCGCCCGCGCCGCCAGCGCCACCAGCAGCAGCACCGGCAGCCCCAACAGCGCGGTGGCGGTGAAAAAGTTGGCGTAGCCGAAAGCATCGACGAATTTGCCCGAAAAACCGGCCAGAAACTTCGGCAGCATCAGCATCAGCGAGGAAAACAGCGCGTACTGTGTGGCCGAGTAGCTCACGTTGGTCAACCCCGACAAATAACCAATGAACGCCGCCGATGCCATGCCCGAGGCCAGGTTGTCGGCCGACACCACCGCGATCAGCGCCGGCAGGCTGTGGCCGTGGCCGGCCAGCCAGGCGAATAGCAGGTTGGTCAGCGCCGACAACAATGCGCCCAGCATCAAGATGCGCATGACGCCAAAGCGCAGCGCCAGCGCGCCGCCGACGAATGCGCCGGCCAGTGTCATCGCCACGCCGTAGAGTCCGGTGATCGCCGCCACCTCATCCTTGGTATAGCCCATGTCCACGTAAAACGGATTGGCCATGATGCCCATCACCACGTCGCTGATGCGATAGACCGCGATCAGCGCCAGAATCAGCGCCGCCTGCCAGTGGTGGCGGCGCACGAAGTCGGCCAACGGTTCAATGATCGCGCCGCGCACCCACTCCCATGCGCCGCGCGCCGGCGTCAGCGGCCTCGGCTGGGGTTCTGGCGACAGCAGCACCGTGACTACCCCCACCGCCATCGACGCCGCCATGACCAGATACGCCGCTGTCCAAGCCGCGTTGTCATAGCCCGTGGCCGCGCCCTGCGCGCGCGCGGCCAGCCACAGCACACCCGCGCCGGCCCAGAGCATCGCCAGCCGGTAGCCAGTCTGATAACTGGCCGCCAGCGCCGGTTGCAACCGCGTCGGAGCCGATTCGATGCGGTAGGCGTCCAGCGCAATGTCTTGCGTGGCCGAGGCGAACGCCGCCGCCAGCGCGCACCACGCCAGCGGCGTCAGGCTATCGCGCGGATTGGCCAGCGCCATGCCCACCAAAGCCGAGATGACACCCAACTGCGCCAGCAGCAACCACCCGCGTCTCCGGCCCAACCGGCGCGTCAGCCACGGCAGGGGCAGGCGATCAACCAGCGGCGCCCAGGCCCACTTGAAGCCGTAGGCCAACCCGACCCAACTCAAGTAGCCGATAGTGGCGCGCTCGATGCCCGCCTCGCGCAGCCGGAACGACAGCGTGCCGAATACCAGCAAAAGAGGCAGCCCCGCGGAAAACCCCAGCGCCAGCATACGCAGACTGGCCGGTTCAAGATAGACCCGCAAGGTATCACGCCAACTCGGAGCCGGTGGCGGCGCAAGCACGCCGCCATGCGACCCCGCATGAACAGCCGGACCAGCCCCGGCCTCAGTGCCGCCGCCGTGCCGGAGTTGCGCCGTTTCGGTTTGAGTGCTGGATTGATGTGATGTCATCGACCAGCGTGATTATCCGGCCCATTTTGGCGACCTGCTTCCGCACGCGCCAGTTTTTCTCCCCCTGCAGGGGAAGGCAGGGATGAGGGCTGAGAGCGCATCAAACAGGCTGAAGCGCCTGCGCCAAAACCGCAGGCCCCCTCCCCTCCCTAACCCTCCCTTTGCAGAAGAGAGGACAACGGCCCGCGACAAATCCAGGCCGCCCCGCTCAACATGTTCCGATATTGACAGAATATCGAACTAGTATTTCGGATAGGTCGTCTTCAAGGGTACCTGCTCGATACCGGGTTTGCTCCAATCGCAAATACCGGTTGGGAAAATCGCGCGCAAGGCACTTTGCTCCGCCGAGGTGAACGTAATACCAGGGTAGTCAGTGGCAAAGTCAATGGGCTTGAGCGCGCACTTCAAGATGTCGTTGGCCAGCGGCGCGCCAGCGACCAAACGCGGCTCGCTGTGCGGCGGGTACATGGTGTTGCAGGTACCCGTGCCGTCCATCGAGGCGACCTCCTTGATCTGAACGCCCTGGGCATCAAAGCACGAATCCACCGCCGCCGCGGGCTTGTTGCGGACCACCTTGTCGGTGTTCAGCGCGGCGGGGTCGGCGGCCATGTTGTCGAGCCATTCGTTCATGGTGTCCATGGCCAACTCCTTGAGGCTGAAGCCCGAGGGGGGGCCGACCCAGATGACCTGGTGATCGCTGCGCTTCAGTGCCCGTTGCAGCCGCGCGCGTATCGTCAGGTCGCGCTCGCGCGAGTGGATGTCATTGGCCATGTCGGTATAGCCGCGGTAATGAAGGATAGGCACATTGGCCAACCCGCCGCCGCCGCTGTTGAGCAAACCGCTTTCATACACCGCCTTCAACGCAATGGGGTCGCCCTCGTTGCGTTCGTCGATGAAGTTGCCATCAATGTCGTTGCCACCCATGCCGGCGTTGAGCTCGATGAACTCGGTGGTAGTGATCTGCCCCTTCAGCAATGCGTTCCAGCCGTATTGCAGCCCCACGTTGTCCTGCGGCTTGCGCGCGAATCCGGTGTCAGGCTGGCGACCGTAGATATTCACCCGCATGTCCTGCACGGTACAACGCGCGCCGGTGGGGTTTTTGATCGGGTCATACAATAGCGTCTCATTGTTAAGCGCGCAGCCGGGGGCGTTGGTCGCGGTATACACCGGCACGAAACTGCTCTCCCATGCCGCGCACGTGCTTCTGGCCGCGCTGACCGTCAGACCCTCCACGGCTTGCCGTTTTTCGGCCGTCCACGTACCTGGGGTTGTCTTGGTGCGGTGGAAGTTCTGGAACAGGCCGCAATCCGGCGTATGCAGCGTTGAATCAGGAAACGCCGCCGAAGGCTGGATACCATCCAGCAGTCCGGGAAATATCTGGGTAATCACCTGCTGCTGGATGGCGCCGCCCGAGCCGCCCGCGCCTGAAGTCCACTTCGGCACGCCATAACGCTCGATGAACCACTCCTTGAGCATCATCAAATGCTCACCTTGCAAAATGCCGTTGCCGTGCTGCTGGTTGACGAGTTCGGTGGAGTTGATGTGCGCGAAACCACGAGAGAGAAACACGTGATCGAGGACACTGGTTTCCTGGTTGGTGCCCTGGTTGTACTGGGTGCCAGCGCCGCCCCCGAAGGAGACAACCACCTTTCGGTTCCAAGCCGTCGAAGGTTTGTATTTGGCGGGGTCCACGCTGTCGGCGCTGGGATCGTCGAGCATCGCGATGCGGAAAATGGCCCGGTTCACGGTGCCCGACTCCACGCGCACGATGTAAGGCACAGTCTTGCCGTCGTTGGTAGTGGTGGTCACCAGATCGGCGGGCCTGGCGCTGCTCGGATCGGGCAGCGGCTTGAACTGATTGTCAGCGGCACGATAGTAGTAGGCGATTCTGCGCGCCGCCGTGCAGTTACCATCCAGCGGATCACCCAGGCCGGACTCCTTCGTGCGGCACTCGTAAGGCTTCATGTGCGGACCCGACAACATGGGACCGGTAAGCGGGTAGTTCGTCAGATCCAGCGTTGCGACCGCGCTATTGGGCACGGAAGCGGACACGACGTTCTCACCTTCCTTCAGCCCCGTGAGCAGCCCCTGATAAGCACCGTCGGCGCCTGCCGACCAGCTTACCGGAGTTTGAGGCTCACCGCCATTGACTTGTAGCTTCACCTGCTCAATCGTGGCGCCGTCGGGCAGTTTCACGCCGATAAGCGCATCGCCGCCGCTGACGTACTCCGGCTTGGACGAAAGAATCGACAGCGTCGGGGCCGCCACGGTCTGACCGCCGCCGTCATCGTCATCATCATCATCGCCGCCGCACGCGACAAGCGCCAAGCTCGCCGCGACGGCAACCCATGCGAGCCGCGCCCGCTTCCTGGATTGTGGAAAATAAACCTGCTTCACGTGAGATCTCCTTTGTATGCGGAGGTACACACGTTGCCGAAAAACCCGGCAAAAAACGACGGACGGCGCATCGGCTGATGCCCGTCGCCTCCAGAAAGCCTCTGAACAAATCTGTCGCGGCTGGCACATCGCCGCATTCGGGCGGTTTGTGTCGAAAGCACTTCTCGCAATACCGCCCGGTACGCTCAAGCTTTGTTCCTCACATCCCAAAAGCCGAATCCGGCGCGCGCTTTCTGCTCGCGCAAACTTATTCAAAAGCTCCCCAGCCTGCCGTCAAACGGACGCACGACCTCCAAAAAACTGACCCCCATATCTTCCTTCAATGAAGACTAGGGAATATCCCTATTTTTTGTCCCATTTGCGACAGTACAGGCTTACATCATTTGATCTGGAACGGCCGTTGCGCGCTTGTTATCTTCAGGAACGCCGCATGAGACCGGGTCAGGCGTTACCCTAGTACTCCGTTCCACCAAAACCTTTACATGAAATCGCGTCTTTGTCCGTCATGCTGCGTTGCAAATGCTCGCAATACCACTCGGTATTGCTCCGGTTTGCGCCTTGCCTGACGAACAAATCCATCGATTTCATTTGTAAAGATTTTGATGGAACAGAGCACTCGCTTCAATCCGGATGCGCCTGTCGGCGAAAAGCTGTTTTGCGCTGCCGTAAAAGCAATCACGCCGGTTGCGGCCACAGCCACAGCAGTGCCGTCGTCATCGTCACATAGCGCGCAAATTTACCCACCGCCATCCAGCCCGCGCACGGCAATGCCGGCAGCCGCAGCCAGCCGGCCACGGCGCACAGCGGGTCCCCGACGAGCGGCAGAAACGACAACACGCAAGCCTTCGGCCCCATGCGCTCCAGCCAGCGCAGCGCGTGCGCGTGGGTAGGCGAGTCACGCCAACGGTCGAGCGCGTTGTGCGCCGCGCGGCCCAGCCACCAACTGGTCATGCCGCCCAGCGTATTGCCCAGCGTGGCCACCCCGATAGCCGGCCAGAGCAGATGCGCATTGAGTTTGACCAGGCCGAACACCGCCGGCTCCGAGCCTAGCGGCAGCAGCGTAGCCGACACGAAAGCGACCACGAACACGGTTGACAGCCCGTATTCAGGCAGCGCCAAAGCGTGCAGCAAGGATTGCAGGGCAGCCTCCATGAGGATGCACAGTGTAGAGGGCAATTTCGATTGCTGAAATTTTGAGCATGTAGAATCCGCCCCCTGCCACGCATCCCAGTTGACGCGCTGGCGGCCCTCTTTGCCCATGCACATCGGCTTGCATCCTCTGCCCAACGCACTGTTCATCGCCCCGATGGCAGGAGTGACGGATCGGCCATTTCGCCAGTTGTGCCGCAGCTTCGGCGCTGGCTATGCGGTCAGCGAAATGCTCAGCGCGCGCCAGGATTTATCGCACACCCGCAAAAGCGCGCGCCGCGCCGACCATGCGGGCGAACCCGGCCCTATCGCGGTACAAATCGTCGGCGCCGATCCGGCGATGATGGCCGAAGCCGCGCGCCGCAACATCGACCGTGGCGCGCAAATCATCGACATCAACATGGGCTGCCCGGCCAAAAAGGTATGCCGCCACTGGGGCGGCAGCGCCCTGATGCGCGACGAGCCGCTGGCGCTGCGCATCATCGAAGCGGTGGTCGCCGCCTGCGTGCCGCATGGCGTGCCAGTCACGCTGAAAATGCGCGCCGGCTGGGACGCCGCGCACAAAAACGCGCCCCGATTGGCCCGCGCTGCCGAGCAAGCCGGCGTGCAAATGGTCACCGTGCATGGCCGCACGCGCGAACAGGGCTACCGAGGCGAGGCCGAATACGACACCATCGCCGCCGTCAAAGCCGCGCTACGCGTGCCTGTGGTCGCCAACGGCGACATTGATTGCGCGCCCAAAGCGCGCGCCGTGCTGCGCCACACCGGCGCCGACGCGCTGATGATTGGCCGCGCCGCCCAAAGCCGGCCGTGGATCTTTCGCGAAATCGCGCACTTTCTGGCCACCGGCGAACAACTGGCGCCGCCGCTGACACTAGAGGTACGCCGCGCGCTGCTGGCGCACCTGCACGACCATTACGGCCTGCACGGTGAGCGCGTCGGCGTGCGCTCGGCGCGCAAGCACATCGGCTGGATGGTGCGCACGCTACCCGGCGGCGAGGCGTTTCGCGCCCGCATGAACGCCATCGACGACGCCGCCAGCCAATGGCGGGCAGTGGCCGGCTATTTCGAAACCTTGGCCCAAACGCACGAACGCCTACCGCCAAGCCGCCGTCCCGACGCAACCCGCGCTGACGACGCAGCCCGGCTGACACATTCATGAGCAAGAAACACATCGAACAATGCGTGCGCGACAGCCTGGAAGCGTACTTTCGCGACCTGCGCGGCACCGATCCCGACCGAATGTACGACATGCTGCTGCGCACAGTCGAAAAACCGCTGCTGGAAGTAGTCATGCAGCACGCCGACGGCAACCAATCGCGCGCCGCCGAATGGCTAGGCATGAACCGTAACACCCTGCGCAAGAAGCTTGCCGAACACAAGCTGATCCGCAAAATGGACAAATGACCGTGCCCACGGCACATGACCAATGAACGCACTGCTTTCCGTTTCCGACAAAACCGGCGTGGTCGATTTCGCCCGCGCCCTGCACGCCATCGGCTTCAAGCTGATTTCCACCGGCGGCACCGCACGGCTGCTGGAGCAAAACGGCCTGCCCGTCACCGAAGTGGCGCAGCTCACGCAGTTTCCCGAAATACTTGATGGCCGCGTCAAAACCCTGCACCCCGTGGTGCACGGCGGCCTGCTGGCGCGGCGCGATCAGCCGGCGCACGTGGCGGCGTTGCAAGAGCACGGCATCGACACCATCGAGCTACTGGCCGTCAACCTCTACCCCTTCGAGGCCACCGTCGCCAAACCCGACTGCACGCTGGCCGACGCCATCGAAAACATCGACATCGGCGGCCCCGCCATGGTGCGCAGCGCAGCCAAAAACTGGCGTGACGTGGCCGTGCTAACCGACGCCGCCCAGTACCAGCCCATACTCGCTGAATTAAAAGCCAATGGCGGCAAGCTCAGTGACAAAACGCGCTTTGCCCTGGCCGTGGCCGCCTTCAACCGCATCAGCAATTACGACGCCGCCATCAGCGACTATCTAAGCGCCATCGACTTTGAAGCCGCCAGCGTGGACGGCGTACCCGCGCGCGCCCTCTTTCCCACCCAATCCAATGGCCGCTTCGTCAAACTGCAAGACCTGCGCTACGGCGAAAACCCACACCAGCAAGCCGCCTTCTACCGTGACCTGTACCCCGCGCCCGGCGCGCTGGTAACCGCCAAACAGTTGCAAGGCAAGGAGCTCAGCTACAACAACATCGCCGACGCCGACGCCGCGTGGGAATGCGTCAAAAGCTTCGCGCAACCCGCCTGCGTCATCGTCAAACACGCCAACCCTTGCGGCGTGGCTATCGGCAAAGACGCATTTGAAACGTATGTCAAAGCGTTCAAAACCGACCCCACCAGCGCCTTCGGCGGCATCATCGCCTTCAACCGCCCAGTCGATCTGGCCTGCGCACAGGAAATCAACAAACAGTTCGTCGAAGTACTGATAGCGCCCGGCTTCAGCCCCGAGGCACTGGCGGTGTTCCAGGCCACCAAAGCCAAGCAAAACGTGCGCATTCTCCAAATCGACCTGCCTGCCGCGCGGGACAACGGCCGCAATGCCATCGACCTCAAGCGCATCGGCTCCGGCCTGCTGATGCAAACCGCCGACAACCATCGGCTGGCCGCAGCCGAGTTGAAAATCGTCACCCGCAAGCACCCCACGCCCGAGCAAATTCAGGACCTGCTATTTGCCTGGCAAGTAGCGCAATACGTCAAAAGCAACGCCATCGTATTCTGCAAAGACGGCATGACAATGGGCGTCGGCGCTGGCCAGATGAGCCGGCTCGACTCGGCGCGCATCGCCAGCATCAAGGCCGAACACGCCGGCCTGTCGCTACAAGGCACGGCTGTCGCCAGCGACGCCTTCTTTCCATTCCGCGACGGCCTGGACGTCGTCATCGACCACGGCGCCACCTGCGTCATCCAGCCCGGCGGCTCCATGCGCGATCAAGAAGTCATCGCCGCCGCCGACGAACGCGGCGTGGCAATGGTATTTTCAGGCGTGCGGCATTTCAGGCACTGAGCAAAAGTCCGCAACCAGTATAAGCAGCGGTTGCAGACCTGCTTTTGCGACTCGAAATCGCGGTCAAGCGCGCCCCGACGGGCCATTGACCAAAGTCCGAATCGAGGCTTGGCAACCGGTATCATCTTGCCGCCCGGCCAAGGGCGAGGGGGGGGTACGATTCAAAGTAGTGTGTTTGCCCAATGCGGCTGCCGGTATTTCGCCCTCCCCCTTTGGAAGAGGGTAGGGGCGGGGGCCACGCAGCGTTTCCAAGGCAAAGGCCGCGCCCCCATCCCAACCCCCGCCTTCGCGGGGGAAGGCGTCAATTCAAGCGCACATCACTTTCAATCGCACCCAGGGCGAGGTTTCAAACCGGAGTCAGTTTACGATGAACAATGACACTTTGAGCAAAATCGTCGCCCTCAAGCGCGAGGAAGTTGCCGCCGGACTCAAGCACAAATCGCTAGCGGCCATGCGCGCGGACGCCGAAAGCCGTGTATTGACACGCGACTTTATCGGCGCGCTGCGCGCCAAAATCGCCTCGGCTCAAGCGGCGGTCATCGCCGAGGTAAAAAAAGCCAGCCCGAGCAAAGGTGTGATCCGGGCCGATTTCGCGCCCGCCGACATCGCGCAAAGCTACGCCGCGGGCGACACCGGGCGCGGCGGCCATACCAGCGCCGCCTGCCTGTCGGTACTGACTGATCGGCAGTTCTTTCAGGGCAGCGCCGACTATCTGAAACAAGCGCGCGCCAGTTGCGCGCTGCCTGTACTGCGCAAAGACTTCATGATCGACGTTTATCAGATATATGAAGCGCGCGTCATGGGAGCCGACTGCATCCTGCTTATCGCTGCCTGCCTATCCGATGCGCAGATGGCCGAACTGGAAGCGGCGGCGCGCGCACTGGACATGGCGGTACTGGTAGAAGTACACGACGCCGCCGAGTTGCAGCGTGCGCTGAAACTGAAGACCCAGCTGCTGGGCATCAACAACCGCAACCTGCGCACCTTCGAGGTATCGCTGGACACCACGCTCGACATACTGGCCGACGTGCCCGAAGACCGTCTGCTGGTCACTGAAAGCGGCATCGCCACCCGCGCCGACGTGCAGCGTTTGCGTGCTGCGGGCGTACATGCGTTTTTAGTCGGCGAGGCGTTCATGCGCGCGCCCGAGCCAGGGCAGGCGTTGGCAGAGTTGTTTTGCTGACCCATGCCGCCATCCTTAGCCTTTGACGACCCAGCGCCGAGCGTCACGGATGATTGGCTGCCCGGTCTATCGCAAATCGCCGCCGGCTGGCGTCCGGTGGTGGATGAGTTCCTGGCCAGCCCGGCAGGACACGCGGTAGCGCGGTTTCTGCGCGCGCGCCGCCAAGCAGGCGCCGTCATCTACCCGCCGCAGCCGCTGCGCGCGCTGCAATTGACCGCGCCCGAAACAGTGCGCGTGGTGATTCTCGGCCAAGACCCGTACCACGGACCAGGGCAGGCCAATGGACTGGCCTTTGCCGTTGGGCCGGGCGTCAGGCCGCCACCCAGCTTGCGCAACATCTTCAAAGAATTGGAGCGCGAATACGGCAACCCGCCGCGCAGCGACGGGTTGCTGGATAGCTGGGCGGCACAAGGCGTACTACTGCTCAACACCAGCCTGACCGTCGAGGCCACCTTACCTGCCAGCCACGCCCGCATCGGCTGGCAGGCATTGACCAACCGGCTGTTCACGCAACTGTCAGCCGGCGCTCGTCCGCTGGCATTCATGCTGTGGGGCGCGCACGCACAGGCCATGCAACCGGCGGCAGCACCGAATCATCATCTGTGGCTGACAGCCAATCACCCCTCGCCGCTATCGGCGCGGCGGCCACCCACGCCTTTCATCGGCTGCGGGCACTTTCGTGCATGCAACGATTTTTTGATCCGCACCGGCGGCCCGCCGATAGACTGGCTGCAAAGCGGCACATGAAGCACCGAAATGACCGAGAAACAAGTCATCCTCGTTATGCTGGTTTTCAACTCCCGCCCCCTTTGGTGGGGGGTTGGGGTGGGTGGTCGCGGCGTTTGTCCTCGCCTAAGCACACGAGTGCGCGGCCTCGTCGCGCCTTGCCAAGAAACCTCTGAACCTAGGCTGAATCAAGTCTGCGCGAGCAAAGCGCGACAATACTAGGCGGTATTGTGAGAATTTGCTTTCGACGCAGACCGCCCAAAACGAGGATGCTTGTCGCCGCATGGGACTGGGCGAGGCGTTGCCCTAAGAACGTGTTCACGATCTCGGCGTGAGGTGTGCGGGATGCGGATTGGAATGGGCTGCAAGGCGCAATCCGCAGCCAATGGCCGGTGCCATTGGCAAGGATTGCTTGCGCCGCAGCGCTTCCTAAGCCCGCGCCCGCTAAGCCCGCGCCGGGATCGTGAACACGTTCTAAGGCCATGCCCGCACACTCGCCGCCTGGCGTTGCGGCGGTTCCGAGTACGCCGGTTTAGGGGACAGCGCAACATTACGCACCAACTAAAGTCTCAAAGTATTTCTTTTTTGCACCAATCTGCCGCATAATCAAAGGGTATGCGCATAAAACGTGCCATACGGTTTTGCGGTGAACACCCCCAGTTTGCCCTTTCTGCCCCGAGTGCCGGGGCATTCAAAGGCGTTTTGCGGACTCCATCGCTTTTTTGTGTTGTTTTTCAGGAGTCCCGTTTAATGGGCAACAAACTTTACGTCGGAAATTTACCGTATTCGGTGCGTGACGGCGATCTAGCACAGGCGTTCGGACAATTCGGCGCGGTCACTAGCGCCAAGGTAATGATGGAGCGAGACACCGGCCGCTCCAAGGGCTTCGGCTTTGTCGAGATGGGCAGCGATGCCGAGGCCCAGGCCGCCATCGAGGGCATGAACGGCCAGCCACTCGGCGGTCGTAACGTGGTCGTCAACGAAGCGCGCCCCATGGAGCCGCGTCCGCCGCGCACCGGCGGCTACGGTGGTGGTGGTGGCGGCGGCTATGGCGGCGGTCGTCGCGAAGGTGGCGGCGGCGGCGGTGGCGGCTATGGTGGCCGGCGTGAAGGCGGCGGCGGGTATAGCAGCGGCAGCGGCAATGACGGGGGATTTCGCAGCCCCTACGGCACCGGCCCGCGTGGTGGTGGTGGCAGCGGTAGCGGTGGTGGCCGGCGAGAAGGCGGCGGTTACGGCTCTGGCCGCCGTGAAAGCGGCGGCTACGACAGCCACGGCGACGATAACTATTGACAAAGACGGCAACCAGGACACGCTTGGGAGCTTCAAGACTCCCCAGGCGCTGGAGACTGGCGAACAAAAAAAAGCTCCTCAGTTCGGGGGCTTTTTTCATCGACGAACGGCCGTGGGTAGTTTTTCGCCCTCCCCCTTCGAGGGAAGGCAGGGATGGGAGCTGATGGCGTATCAGACATGTGCAGTGCGCACTTTAGAGACCGCGAGCACCCACATCCACCCTCCCACAAAGAGGGAGGGTGGCTCTAAGCTAGCGCCTATGCGCGAAGGCGGGAATGACACGGTGGCCAGGACTGCGTTTGTTTCGTGCGTCGCGGATGGCGCGTGAGCGCCATAGACAACTAAGATAGAAAGCCGATGGCTTGGTTTCGCATTCAGCGCCCGTAAATGTGAATCCGGCGCTTGACCAAACCAAGCCGTCAGAGCGCACGCATTAGTTACAACTAGTTACTTTAACATCGACAACGCTTGTGTTTTGCGCCCGGATCAAATCCATCCCCGCGACCAGGCAGCTCAAACACGCTGAATTCATTCACATTCTCTGCCCTCGTTGAAATTCGATATTTAGCGCTCACTATTTACGGTAGCGACAACGGTTATTCTAAATGTTACAAATAATTTCATTATGACACATAATGAAACAAATTATACGCTGCATTGCCCTGGGACGGCGGCTGAACGCGCTTACAAGACAGCCTGTGCGCGGGTGATGAAAACCAGTCTACTCATGGGGCAGCGGTCGCTTGCCGGCTGTGCGGCGGCAGCGTGCTGCGCACTCGCCCACGCAAGGTGGCGATACCGTTTTTGTCGTCGTAGTCGAAGGTGTCGCCCACCAGGACATCGTTGCCGCGCCACAGCGTTACCGGCTGATCTGAACTAACGCGCTTTTCATCCACGAAAGCGTGCAGAAATTCGCCGTAAAACTCCAGCCGCGGCGTCATCTTGCCGTCGGCGCCCACCACCGGCTCGCGCACCACGCGGGCGTCACCGTACAGCTTGATTTCCGAGGCGTCGGCGTTGGACACGCCACGCTTGCCGGTGGCCACGGTCGGATGACCCTGCTCATCGTAAGAACGCATACGCGGCTGCATCACTTCCAGCGTGTCGTCGATGGGAAAGTGGCGGCCTTCGGTGCCGCTTAGCTCGGACTTCATCCGCCCGTCGGCCAAAAACACACGCACCGAGAAGTCGTGCATGAAATAGTCGGGATCGGGCGACACCGGCGCTTGACTTGCGGCGCCGTGAAACTCCGGCGCACTACGCACCAGCCACCATGTGCCAAGCGCGAACAGCACCATCAACAGCGCCGGCAGCCAGGCCGAGACCTGATCCATGCCGCGACGCAGCAGGCGTCGACGGTCGATCACACAGCCTCCGGTGCGCTGTCTTGCGGCTCACCGCACTCGGCGTTGAACAGGCGGCGGTAGTGCCCACCGGCGGCCAGCAGCAGGTCGCAGAACTCACGCGCCGCGCCTTCGCCAGCGCGCGCAGCGGTCACGTAATGGGCGATGGCGCGCACTTCAGCGTGCGCCTGCGGTGGCGCGCAAGCAAAGGCAGCGTGACGCAACAGCGGCCAGTCGGGCCAATCATCGCCGATAGCCGCCGCCTGCGACCAGTCCAGCCCCAACTCGGCGAGCAGCGCCTCGGCCGCCGGGCGCTTGTCTTGCACACCCAGACGCAAGTGTTGAATGCCCAGCGCTTGCAGCCTCACCCGCAACGGCGCCGAATCGCGCCCCGAGATCACGCACGGCATGATGCCCGCACGCACCAGCAGCTTCAGGCCATGCCCATCCAACGTGTGAAAGCGCTTGAGCGCCTCGCCCTCGGCGCTGAAATACAGCCCGCCGTCGGTCAGCACGCCATCAACGTCGAAGAAAGCGACTCGCACACCCTGCGCGCGCAGCAACAGTTCAGGCGGCCAGGTAAGCGCGGGTGAAAGCATTTAACCTAGAAACCGTAGTTGGACGCGCCCGAGCTGAATCGTCATCGGGCGGGCTGGCAAGAGCGACCAAGGCCGCGCACTCGTGTGCGTGGGCGAGGAGCTTTCGCCGCCAGCGCGCCAGAAGCCCCAAGTTTTGGCGGCCTGATCATCGGGTGCGTAGCGCGCTCACCCAAGAGGTGAAGGTGATCTAAGGCCAGAAAGTCAACATCCATACGGCTCTCCTGAAAATAACAAGCGGCGGGCTGCGGTTTCTAGGTTTAAATCACCTTGGCACGCATCAGGTCGTTGCTGTTGACGGCGCCGATCAGACGCCCCTGCGCGTCAAGCACCAGCAACACGGTAATACGGTGCTGCTCCATCAACTCGGCCGCTTCTGCCGCCAGCGCGTCCTCGCGGATGGTGCGCGCGCCGACGTGCATGACTTCACGCGCGGTGAGCGCGCGCAGATCGCGCCCGGTTTCGACCAAGCGGCGCAAATCGCCGTCGGTAAAGATACCCAGTACACGGCCATCGCCTTGCTCCACCGCGGCTGCGCCCAAGCCCTTGCGCGTCATCTCGTGCATCAATGCGCCAATATCGGCGTCGGCTCCAACGCGCGGCACGGCATCGCCGCCGCGCATCACATCGGCCACGCGCGTCAGCAGGCGCCGCCCAAGCGCGCCGCCGGGGTGTGAACGAGCAAAATCCTCGGCGCGAAAACCGCGTGCGTCCAGCAACGCCATCGCCAGCGCATCACCCAGCGCCAGTTGCGCAGCGGTGCTGGCAGTGGGCGCCAAATTAAGTGGGCAGGCTTCTTTTTCGACGCCGCTGTCCAGCACCAGATCGGCGTAGCGCGCCAGCGTAGAGCGCGGCTGGCCGGTCATTGCCACCAGCGGCGCGCCCAGGCGCTTGACCAGCGGCAGCAAAGCGGTCAGTTCATCGCTTTCGCCGCTGTGAGAGATCGCCAGCACCGCGTCCTGCGGCTGAATCATGCCCATATCGCCGTGGCCCGCCTCGGCCGGATGCACGAACAGCGCCGGTGTACCGGTGGAGGCCAGCGTAGCGGTGATTTTGCGCCCCACATGGCCGCTCTTGCCCATGCCCATCACCACCACCCGGCCATTCAAGGCCAGCAGCAACGCCACCGCGCGGACGAACGATTCGCCCAGCCGCCGTTGCAGCCCCCGCACCGCGGCAGCCTCGATGTCCAACGTCTCGTGGGCCAAACGCAATGCACGGGCGGAGTCAAAACTCATGGCCGGAATTCTATCTACGCCGCATGACATCCCCCAGCAACACTCAGAACCAGCCTGAAGGCCGGTTCTGAGTGTTATCTGGCCGCACGCGAAAGCCGCCGCCGCAACGCACCGACGTGCAAGCGGCGCACGCGCTTTGCGCCCCACAAAGCGCCAAGAGCCTGTGCTTCCAGGGGAGTCTCTGAACAAATCTGTCGCGGCTGGCGCATCCCGCATCCGGGCAGTCTGAGACGTCGCAAATGTTCGCAATACCGCCAAGTATTACTGCGCCTTGCGCCTTGCAGCCCATCCCAAACTAAAGAAGCGCACATCCGCGGGGACTGAATGAGGCGTCGCCTTAGCTCGCCACACGCCGAATTTATTCACACTCTCTGCTCGCGGCTGCGTGACATAGTCACCGACAAGGCGCGCACCGTGCCTTATGCTGTTGTCTTCTCATTCACAAAAGGAGCACCGTATGGCCATGAAAAATGTCGGCGCCGCTGATCGTGCCGTTCGCGTCGTGATCGGGTTGGTCCTGATCGCGCTGGTCTTCGTCGGCCCCAAAACCCCATGGGGTTGGATCGGCCTGATACCGCTGCTAACAGGTCTGATTTCGTTTTGCCCCTTGTACCGGGTGCTGGGAATCCGTACCTGTAAAAACTAAGCGCCTTTCCCCCGCTTCCAGGCAACCATTCAACCTAGAAACCGTAGTTGGACGCACCTGAGCAGGCCGTCATCGGGTAGGCTGGCAAGGGCGAATGCCGCGGCTCCAAACGTGCTTGGCGCACGTTTGGACGGCATGAGCGGCGTCGGACTCTGGCCGACGCGCGCCCTGCAAGGGAGAGGACGCCGTAGGCTACTGCCTGCAAGGACGAGCTTGCGCCGCCAGCGCGCCAGAAGCTCCAAGTTTTGGCGGCCTGATCGTCGGGTGCGTAGCGCTCTCACCCAAAAGGTGAAGGTGAGCTAAGGCTCGAAGGTCAATGTTCATGCGGCGTTCCTGAAGATGACAAGCGGCGGGCTGCCGTTTCCAGGCTCATAGGTTGCTGAGTGCCTGCTTAGCGCAAATCCGTTGCGCAGGCTTCAAGGTTTATTGCGCATCATTTCCCAGTCCACCAACCGTCGCGCCGGTTTTGTGTATAGACTGCAAGGCCTTTTGGGAAATTTTCATGACCTACACCCGCCTTGCACGGGCGCGATGGCTGGCGGCGCGGCTGCTCTGGCTGGCCAGCGGCGCGGCGCTCGCGCAGTCGGCGCCGCTGCCGTCGCCCTCGGATGACGCGCTCGCCGAAAGCCAAACCGCCGTGCCGATTTCGGCGCCAGCGCAAAGCGAGGCATCCGCTGCAGCTTCGGCGCCAACCGAAACTCAGACACCCGCGCCGACCCCGGCACAAACCGAACGCCAGACGCCCGCGCCAGTTTCGGCGCAGGCCGAAAGCGTATGGACGGCCGAACGGCCCAGTTTGCTGCAAATCCGCACGCTGCTCGAAGCGGCGGGCAGCCAGTCGTCGATTGGCTCCGGTTTTTTGGTCAGCGCCGACGGACTGGCGATCACCAATTACCACGTGGTTTCCAATTACGCGCTGGAACCCGGCACCTACCGCCTTGAATTCGCTCGGCCCGACGGCACGCGCGGCGCGCTCAAGCTGCTAGCCATCGACATCGCCAACGATCTGGCGGTGGTCAAGCTCGACGGCGCAGGACTGGCGCATCTGGAATTCGACCCGCAGGCAGTAGCCGGCCACCTGCCGCGCGGGGATCGCGTGTATTCGCTGGGCAACCCGCTTGATCTGGGTTTTGCCATCGTCGAAGGCAACTACAACGGCCTGGTCGAGCACAGCTACACCGAGCGAATGCACTTCACCGGTGCAATCAATTCCGGCATGAGCGGCGGCCCGGCGGTAACCAGCGTCGGCAAGGTGGTGGGCGTCAACGTTGCAAAACGGTTGGACGGCGAGCAGGTGAGTTTTTTGGTGCCGGCAGCCAAGGCCGCCGCTTTGCTGGAACGCGCACGCCATAGCGCGCCACTGACGCTGACGCAAACACGAGCCGAAATCGGCCGCCAGTTGCTGGCCTGGCAAAACGACTTTTACCGCGCGCTGAACGCGTGGGGCTTGCGTGCCACGCGATTCGGCCACTACCAAGCGCCCCAAAGCGTCGCCCCGTGGCTGAACTGCTGGGCCAGCACCAATGCCGAGCAGCGACCACGGCCACGCGCGCTGACCGACGGCTTGCGCTGTGAGTCGCCAGACTCGCTGTTCATCGCCAGCGACCTGGATAGTGGCCGCATCCAACTGCTGCACACCCACGTCCGCAACGTTGATCTGAACGCCTTCCAGTTCGCCGCCGCCCTGTCGCGCATCTACGCACCCACGCCAGCGCGCAGCTCGCGCAAGCGCATGACGCGCAACCAGTGCCACGACGAATTTGTCGCCCCCGCCGAAGCCACCGCAGCGCCGTTGTTGCGCGCAGTGTGGTGCGCGCGCGCCTATCGCGACTTCGCCGATCTTTACGACATGGAACTGACCACGGTCACCCAGGATCGGGACAAAGAGGCGCTGGTTTCGTTCATATTCATGCGCGGCGTCAGCTACGACAACGGGCTGGCGCTGGCACGGCGCTTCATGGAGTCGATCACGTGGACGAAGTGATTTGGATCGAGGTACTGGCGCGCCATCAACGCGAGGTCGCGGCGCGCCAGCGGGTCGGCTACCCGGAGATCGCCATCGGCCGCGCCTACGACAACGACATCGTACTCGACGACCCACACGTCGCGCCGCATCATTTGCGCCTGCGGCTCGATGACGACGGCTACTGGATCGCGCAGGATCTGGGCAGTCTGAACGGCACCTGGGTCGACGGTGTGCGGCGCGAGCACATCCGACTCGACAACGCCACCACCCTGCTCATCGGCCAAACCGGTATCCGCCTGCGTTCATCGGCGTACCCGGTGCCGCCCGAACAACCGCTGTTGCGCGCCAAACCCGACTGGTGGCTGGCGCTAGCCTGCATGGTGGCGCTGCTGGGTTTGGTCGTACTGCAACTGTGGTTAAACGAAACCGGGGAAACCAAGCTGATCGCCTACCTGACGCCGCCGCTGGAGTTAGCGGTGGTGGCAGCAGGCTGGGCAGCCCTATGGAGCGTGCTGTCGCGCACCTTCGCCGGACGCGCGCGCTACAGCCGGCACCTGCTCATCGCCAGCGTCGGCCTGCTGGCCTTGGTGGCCTACGAGCCGCTGGCCCAGATCGGCGCATTCGCGCTGTCGCTGCCGGCGCTGGCGGCCTACGACTTCATCGCCCTCTGGCTGGTGCTGGCGGCAGCCTGCTTTGCCCATCTGCTCGCCATCAGCCACGCGCGCCCGGCGCTCAAAGCCGTGCTCACGCTGCTGCTGGCCGGGCTGGGTATCAGCATTCATTTCTTGAGCATATCCGACGTCCGTTCACGCACCAACCAGCCCACTACCGCGCTGCTGCAATCGCTGGAACCACCGGTCTTGCGCCTGACGACGCCGCAGCCGCAAAACGCCTTCTTCGCCGTCGCCGCCGGCTTGAAAAAGGCGTTGGATGAGTCGCGCGCGCAAGAGCCAGAGGACGAAGATTGACGACGCCTAGACCGCACAACGGCCCGCTATCGCATCGCAAAAAGCTCCTGTGATGAAAGCGCTCTTCCACCAAGAAGCCCTGCGCCGCAAAGCAAGCGCAGCTCGGGATGTATCCCGACATTTCACCTCATCAAGGAAGTACCGCGGGCTGAGACGCCAAGCGCAAGCGCCATCCCAGTTTTCCATAGCGCTCACGCGCCACCCGCGACGCATGAAACGTTTGGCCTAGGGCCAACCCTTGTGCTTGCCCTGTGTGCCCAACACCGGCCCTTGTCCAGCCAAGCGCAGCTCGGGCTTCATCCCGGCGCTCCACCCTCGCTTGCGGCCAACCCATCACGCCGAAAGCCTATGCGCGACTTGTCTGACACCGTCAGACAAAATCAAAAATCTCGCTCTTAAGAATGCAAAAGTGAAAGGAAATGTGTTTTTCTGTTGCAAAACGTAAAAACGATGAATAGTGGCTAGATTTGTTGATGTGTATTGCTGATTAGCTATTAAATCTG
>JAITMV010000133.1 GCA_031277295.1 Burkholderiaceae bacterium
GTTTCGTAACCAACCATCCTATCGAGCCAGGGTCAGCCGCCTTTGCCTTGTCTTTCAAGTACTTGCGATCATTCATCGCGGGGGCGGTAGCTAAAGTAAGTGCCATTCGGTTTAGGGCGATGGCGTCTTGGGCGAGAAATCGCAGCAACCGGCGACCTGACACTGCCAGCAGCGCGGACGGCGCGCCACGCAGACGTAGCGGCCCAGCAAAATCAACCAGTGGTGTGCGTGCTCCATGTACCGGGCGGGCACGCGGCGCAGCAGTTGCATTTCAACCTCATACGGCGTCTTGCCGGGCGCCAGTCCGGTGCGATTGCCAACGCGGAAAATATGCGTGTCTACCGCCATTGTCGGTTCGCCGAAGGCGACGTTCAATACCACGTTGGCGGTTTTGCGGCCCACACCAGGTAGCGCTTCCAAGGCCGCGCGTGTATGCGGAACCTCTCCGCCGTGGCGTTGCACCAGGATATGGCAGGTTTCGATCAGGTGCCGCGCTTTGTTGCGGTACAGGCCGATGGTTTTGATGTGCTCTTGCAGCCGCGCGACGCCCAGATCAATCATTCGCTGCGGCGTATTGGCAACCGCGAACAGCCCGCGCGTGGCCTTGTTCACGCTTACGTCGGTAGCCTGCGCCGACAGTAGCACGGCGACCAGCAACTCGAACACGCTGCTGAATTCCAACTCGCTTTGCGGCTGCGGATTGGCGGCTTGCAGGGTAGCGAAGAAAGTGTCGACCTGAGCGGGGGTCATGAGGCGAATCATACGGCGGGTGAATGGGCGAAAATCGCCGAAGTTTTTTAGGAATTCGCCCATGTCCATCCCTTTCGCCAATCGCTTAGACAACGTCGAAACTTCCGCTATCCGCGAGTTGTTCAAGCTGCTGGGTAAGCCCGGCATCATTAGTTTTGCGGGCGGTTTTCCGGACGCCGCGATGTTCGACGTGGCGGGTATTCGCGAGGCTGCCGCCAAGGCGTTGGCCGAAGAGCCGGGTGGGGCGCTGCAATACGGTGCGACCGAAGGCTACGAACCGCTGCGCGCGCAACTGGCGGCTTTCATGCAAGCCAAAGGGGTGGGGGGATTGGAGCCGCGGCAACTGATCGTCACCACCGGCAGCCAGCAAGTGCTGGATCTGCTGGGCAAGACGCTGGTTGATCCGGGCAGCAAGGTGATCGTCGAGGGGCCGACCTTTTTGGCGACCATTCAATGTTTTCGTCTGTACGGCGGCGATCTGGTCAGCGCGCCGGTTGATGGTGATGGGGTGAAGGTTGATGAACTGGAGCAACTCATCCGCACCCATCGACCGAAGTTCGTCTACCTGATTCCCACCTTCGGTAATCCCAGCGGCGCGCTATTGAGTTTGGAGCGGCGTCGGCGCGTGCTGGAACTGGCGCTGCGCTACCGGACCTTGATCGTCGAGGACGATCCGTATGGCGACCTGTACTTCGACACCCCGCCGCCGCCTAGCCTGCTGGCGCTCAGCCATGAAGTGCCGGGCAGCCGTGATTGGCTGGTGCACTGCGGTAGCCTGAGCAAGGTACTGTCGCCCGGCCTGCGCCTGGGCTGGATGGTGGCGCCGCCCGATCTGCTGGCCAAGGCAGTGATGTGCAAGCAATTTTCCGATGCCAACACCAGCACCTTCGCCCAGGCCGTCGCCGCGCAGTATCTGAGCGCGGGCCGGATGCCGGCCACGCTGGCGCGTGTACGGCAGGTGTACGGCGGACGTGCTCGGGCAATGGGCGCCGCGCTGCGCTCGGAATTGGGTGATGCCATTGACTTCGTGCCGCCGCAAGGCGGTCTGTTCGTGTGGGCGCGACTGACCGGCGCGGGCGGCAGGCTGACTGACGGTGACGCTTTCGCCCGCAAGGCGATTGAGCAGGGCGTGGCCTTCGTGCCCGGCGCGCCGTTTTACTGCGACAACCCGGATCGCGGTACGCTACGGCTGTCGTTTGCCACCGCGGGCGAAGACAATATCCGTGAGGGCGTGGCGCGGTTGGCTAAAGCGCTGGTGTAGTGCGCCACCCCTATTTGTACACCTGAATCCGTGAGTTGAAGAGGGAAAACACATCTTTTGACGATTAGGCGCGTTGTGACGGCATGAGCGGGCCTTAGGCGGATTTGCTCACACTTTCTCAGCGCTTGACCTCGTCGACCAGCGCGCGAAATTCGTCAATGTCCTCGAAACTGCGATAAACGCTGGCAAAGCGCACGTAGGCTACTTTGTCGAGTTTCTTTAGTTCGCGCATCACCAATTCGCCCAAACGGCGCGAGGGGATTTCGCGGTTGCCGACGGCGAGCAGTTTTTCTTCGATGCGCTCAATCGCAGCGTCGGTCTGCTCGGCGCCGACTGGGCGCTTGCGCAGCGCCAGATCGAGCGAGGCTTGTAGCTTGGCACGGTCATAGGGCACACGCCGGCCGTCTTTTTTGACCACGCTGGGAAAGCTGACGTCGGGTCGCTCGTAGGTGGTGAAACGCTTGCCGCAGTGCGCGCACTGCCGTCGTCGGCGAACGAAGGCTCCGTTATCGGCCACCCGGGTATCGACTACCTGGGTTTCGGTGTGAGCGCAGAACGGACAGTGCATGATCTTGAAGCTGAAAACGGCGGTTTAACGCGCTCACCGATACCGTTACCGTCATAAGGGTGAGCGTTGCGGCTTGCGCAAATCAAGCCGATGGCAACCGCTCGCGAGACAAGGTCACAAGCTGTCGCCGAAATCCTGCCGGAACTTGGCGGCGAGCCTTTGCGGCCAGTCGCTGTTGGGTGCCAGGCGGCCGTTGAAAAAGCGCAGCACCGCCGGCTCTTCCACGAAATGGATGCCGCCGATCAGGTCGCGGTTTTTATGCAGCCATACCAGTCTGTCTTCCACGTACTTGACTTGCGACAGCGTGAAGACGCGGCGCGGCATTGCCAGGCGCAGCAGTTCAGCGTCAGCAAGAACGTCGTTGCCGTGCTCGTCGCGCACACTGGAGACGGTGCCGCGTTCCATGCCGCGCACGCCGGAAGCAATATAGAGCGCCGCCGCCAGCGCGCCAGCGGGGTATTCCTTTTGCGCCACGTGCGGCAGAAAACCCATCGCGTCGATGTGGCAGCCCAGGCCGCCCGCGGGGGTTACCACGGGGATACCTTGTTCGTCGAGACGATTCACCAGGTATTCGATGAATTGCGGGCTTTGCGAGATGACGGTTTCGTCGGTCGTTTCGCGCAAGCCGACGGCCATCGCTTCGATTTCGCGCACGGAGATGCCGCCGTAGGTCAGAAAGCCTTCGTACAGCACTACCAGGTCCTTGATCGAGTCGAAGAAAGCCTTGTCGTTGGTGCAGATGCCGCCGCCGCGCGAAGAACTGACTTTGCGGGCCGAGAAATACACGATGTCAGCCAGGTCGCACATGGCGCGCAGGATTTGTGCGATGGAACTGTTTTTGAATTCGTCTTCGCGTTGTTTGACGAAATAGGCGTTTTCACCTATCAGGCTGGCGTCGAGCACCAGGGGGATGTTGTGCTTTTGTGTGACGGCGCGCACGGCGCGCATATTCGCAATCGAGAATGGCTGGCCGCCGATGAGGTTGGTCGAAGCCTCTAGGCGCACGAACGGAATGCTGGCCACGCCGTGCGTGGCGATGGCCGCCTCCAGTTTGGCGATGTCCATGTTGCCCTTGAAAGGGTGGCTGCTTTTGAGCTTGAGCGCTTCGTCGGTGTAGATTTCCAGTACCCGGCCGCCGTTTTCCATGATGTGGGCAAGCGTGGTCGTGAAGTGATAGTTGGTCGGAACAATGCTGCCTGGCTTCACGAAGCGGCGCGAAAGAACGTTTTCAGCCGCGCGGCCTTGATGCACGGGCAGCAAGTATTTTTTGCCGAACACGTCTTCGACCGCCGATTGCAGGCGCGTGAAACTTTGCGAGCCGGCGTAAGCATCATCGGCCTGGAGCATGGAGGCGACTTGGTTGTCGCTCATGGCGTTGACGCCGGAATCGGTCAGCATATCCAGGAACACATCCTTGGTGCCGAGCTGAAAGGTATTGAAGCCCGATTCGTTGGTCGCGGCCAGACGCCGTTCGAGCGGCACCAGGTGCAGCTTCTGCACCACGCGCACCTTGTGCAATTCGAGTGGGACATTCTCGCCACTGAAAAATTTGACCTGTTGCGTGGACATTGAGGCCGAGTCCGGGGCGGCAGCGAATACGTGGTTCATGAGAAAAGGTGGATGGAGTGAGTCAAAAAAGGAGGAGAGGCCGAATCAAGCGCGGTGCCAAAGCCGTTCTTTTCATGCGCGGTACGTAATAATGCCGTGAAATTCTATCGGGATATTTTTGAAATTTTTTGTATTTTTTGTCCGTTCGTCGGGATGACCAAATTAGTATTCACACCACGGATTGGCAATGACATCTCCTGAATCCGTGAGTTGAAGAGGAAAAACACACCACCACCTTGTGGGTGAGACCTTTCCTTCTTGAGGTCATGGATTCAGGCATCTTTTACCAAAGCGTTTTCTCTGTCGAGTTACGATAGTATTCACAGGCTCCCAGATTTTGCAACGAGAAAGCCATTTCATTTGTCAGAGTCGCCATGCTGTGTTCACCGCGATCCACCGTACCGCAAGCGCGCCTGATCGTCATGCTGGCCGGTACCAGGGAGCCTTTGAACAAAGCTGTCGCGGTTGGCGCATCCTGCATTCGGGTGGTTTGCGTCGAAAGCAAATTCGCGCAATCCCGCCTGGTATTGCTGCGCTTTGCGCTTCGCAGTCCATTGCCGAATCCGGACGCGTTTTGCTCGCGCAGACTGGTTCAGAGGTTCCCTATATCTCGTTTGCAATTTCAGCATGAGGCCTGCGGGATGGGACATTGGGATGGCCCTGCGACTTCGCGCAGAGTGGCGCAAGGCGTGCAACGCCGCGGCGTCCCAAGCTTGCGCGCCGCACGTCCGCGTCGAGATCGTAAACAGACTCTTGCGTTGCAAGCGAGCAGTTTGGTCAACGTCATCAGGCCGCACGGCGTTGAAAATATCTCCGCGCTCGTGCTCAGGTGTAGCCCAACGCGGGTGAGCAGGGATACCGGCTGGCAGCGCGCGACGCAAAAGTGGCCTGTCGAGCGCTTGCCCGAAACTACCATCATGCAATGTTGAACCAAGGTTGCGCTTCATCCGCCGTTTGCTCGTGCTCGGTTGTGCGCTGGCGCACGCCGCAGCCGCAGGCCCGCGCGCGAGGGAAAGAGTAAATTCGAAGGAGTCTGATAGTGCTCGATTTAAAAAGCGCCAAGTGGGAGGCGCTCATGTGGGTCCAGTCGGAGAAGAAGGTGGCGCGCCGTGTGTTTGAAGCCGCGCTCAATGCCGAAAAAGCCGAGCTCGTGACGGAGTTCAAGGCAAGAGCAATGGCCGTGACGCAGCCGGATGACATACGGCTTATCGAACAATATTTACGCGACAAGCGGTACGAGATCGACCGGAAGTACGATTCTCGATGCTCCCAACTGATTCGGGTGCTCGCCAGGTTGCTCTCCGAGGGCCGGATTCATGAGGATCAGTTGATTGGCCTTGCGGACGAAAAACGCGCATGGATTTGCCATCTCGCATCGCTTTGATATATGGTCCCGCCAGGAGTCGATATTGCCGCAAGAGGCAGGAATACCCACATGTTCAAGGATATCAAATTGAAGCATCCACGTCGCTGCGTCGAGTCGGTGGCCGAGGCGCTGGGGGGCGGATGGCGGGCCGTTGGGCAACGGATGATTTGCGCTGGAGAATCGGACACGTTGCAGGCGACCTACTCGGACGCGCCGAACTTATTCATTATTCACGCCCTCTGACTGACCATACACGAAATATCCACGGCAGGGCCATGCATCCATGACCAAACTCCTCGTCGGTCCTTTCAACCGCGTCGAAGGCGACCTGGAAGTGACGCTCGACATTGTCGACGGTCGCGTCGCGCGAGCGCAGGTCAATGCGACCATGTACCGAGGCTTCGAGCAAATGCTGCAAGGCAAGGCCCCGCATGACGCACTGGTCTATGTGCCGCGTATTTGCGGCATCTGCTCGGTGTCGCAGTCGGTGGCGGCAGCATACGCGCTGGCCGATTTTGGCAGAGCGGTCATCCCTGCGAACGGGCAGCATGCGATCAATTTGATTCTGGCGACCGAGAACCTGGCTAATCATCTGACGCATTTTTATTTGTTCTTCATGCCCGACTTCACGCGCCCGGTTTATGCGGATCGGCCCTGGCACGCTGAGGCGCTGCGCCGTTTTGCGTCTGATCAGGGAGATCAGGTGCGTGCGGCGACAGCCGCACGCCAGCGCTGGTTGACACTGCTAGGAACGCTGGGCGGCAGATGGCCGCATACGCAGTCGATTGAGCCGGGCGGTTCGGCGCGCGCCATCGACGCCGCCGAGCGCGTGCGCCTGTTGGCCAAGGTGCGCGAGTTCCGCGCGTTTTTGGAGCGCGACTGGCTAGCCGCGCCGTTGGAGGCTTTCACAGCCTTGGAGGATGAAGACGCGCTGTGGGACTGGCACGCTCGGGCGCCGCTGGATGGCGATATGCGCTTTTTCCTCACGCTGGTGCGCGATCTGTCGCTGCAAAGTCTCGGCTGTGGCCCAGGCAGTTACCTGAGTTACGGCGCGTATCCGCAGCCGGATGGCAGCCATGCGTTGACGCGCGGGCTGTGGCGCGCCGACCGGCGGGCGCTGCGGGCATTGAAAACCCGTGCGATCACCGAAGACACCACCCACGCCTGGCTGGCCGACGCGAGCGCGCCACTGCACCCGCTGGAAGGTCTGACACTGCCTGACGCAAACAAACCCGGCGCCTACACCTGGAACAAAGCCCCGCGGCTGGCGGGTGAAACGGTCGAGACCGGCGCCATCGCGCGCCAGCTCGTCGGCGGCCAGCCGCTGATACGTGACTTGGTGACGCGCCACGGTGGCAGTGTGTTTACGCGCGTTCTGGCTCGGGCGTTGGAGTTGGCGCAGGTGGTGCCGATGATGGAAGATTGGCTGCGCCAATTGCATCCGAGCGAACCTTTCTGCGCGCCGGTCCCGCTGCCCCAGGCCGGCCACGGCGTCGGCCTGTCCGAGGCTGCGCGCGGCGCACTCGGCCACTGGCTAGTGGTGCGGCGCGGGCGTATCGTCAACTATCAGGTGATCGCGCCGACAAGTTGGAACTTTTCGCCGCGTGACGCCGCCGGCACGCCTGGGGCGCTGGAGCAGGCGCTGCAAGATGCCCCGGTGCGCGCGGGCGAAGACACTCCGGTGGCGGTACAGCACATCGTGCGCTCGTTCGATCCGTGCATGGTCTGCACGGTGCATTAGGGCAACGCCTCACCCAGTCCCATGCGACGAAAAGCATCCTGAAATATGCGGGTCAAACCCATGAAAAGCCGATCAAAATCCCGCGGCGGCGCTGCCTTGTCCGATTTGCTGCCCTCCAGCGGGCTGGAAGGCGTGGATGAGTCCACCTGGCTGGACGTGATCCAGAAGATGGACGAGGTCTACACCCGCCTGATCGATGATGAAGTCGAACTGGAAAAAAAGAACCGCGCGCTGGAGCAATCGCAGCAGTTCATCGTCAGCGTGCTCACATCGATGTCCGACGTGCTGCTCGTCTGCGACGAAGACGGCCTGATTGAGCAGACCAACGCTGCTTTGTGCGAACTGGTAGGGCGTGACGGAGCCGCCCTCAAGGGCGCGCGGCTGGCCGATTTGCTGGCCGATGAGCACAGCATGACGCAAGCGTGCGCCGCCATGGAGCGGCCCGATGTGCCGCGCGCCGGGCAGAGCTTCGAGTTGAATTTTCTCGACGCCCAGGGCCAGCCAGTACCGGTGGACGCCAGTTGCACCCCGCGTATCGGCGCCAACGGTCGGCGCGTGGGCACTGTGTGGGTCGGGCGTCCGATGGCCGAAATCAAGCGCGCTTACCATGAGATGCGCGCCGCACACGAAGCGCTCAAGCGAACCCAGCAGCAATTGCTGCACTCGGAAAAAATGGCCTCGCTGGGTCAACTGGTCGCTGGCGTTGCACATGAGCTGAACAACCCGATCAGCTTTGTGCTCGGCAATGTCCACGCGCTGCGCAAATACAGCGACCGCCTGCAAACCTACATGGATGCGTTGCACCAACACCAGCCTGAAGCCGTGTTGCAGCCGCTGCGCCGGAAGCTGCGCATCGAACATCTGCTGGCCGATTTGCCCTCATTGATAGAAGGCACGCTTGAAGGCGCGCAGCGCACCGCTGACATCGTGCATGGCCTGAAGCGTTTTTCGGCTATCGACTCCGAGCAGCGCGCGCCGGTCGATCTGACCGATGTGATTGGTCGTGCCATCCGCTGGGTACACAGAGGCCGCGTGGAGCCGGTACAGGTGCAATGGCAACCCAATCAACCGTGCGTGGTGATGGGCAGCGCCGGCCAGTTGCAGCAGGTCATGATGAACTTGCTGCAAAACGCTTTCGATGCGCTAAGCGGGGTGCCCGATCCCATGATTCGGGTGGCGCTGGCTTGCGACGGCCAGGCGGTGCGCGTGACAGTGCAGGACAACGGTCCTGGCTTGCCGCCGGAGCATCTGCTGCGCCTCTTCGATCCCTTCTTTACCACCAAGCCGGTCGGCAAGGGCACGGGGCTAGGACTGTCGATCAGCTACGGCATCGTGGAGCAGCACGGCGGCCGCTTGAGCGCGCGTAACGCCAGCGACGGCGGGGGGGCCGAGTTCACCGTCGAGCTTCCCCTGGCATGATAGAAGCCTGTTGCCAGATCGCGCGCATGGGCGCACAATATGAAGCAGGGGCCAACCTCCGTCGGGCATTGCGTGAGCTTTGCCGCCGCTTTCGTCTTCAGCAAACGTTATCAATCGCCATGCAAACCTTTCAACGACTGTTTTCGTCCATCGCTACCATCGGGGCCGCTGCCATGTTGGCAGGGTGCGTGTATTACCCCGCGCATCAACCATATTCCGCCGCGCCGCGGGAGTACCCGACGCAGGAGTACCCGAATCAACCCGGCTACGTCTTGTATGGCCATGTGGTCAACGTCGAATACCTGCGCAGCAGCGGCAGCCGAAGCAGCGGCGCGGGGGGGGCCGTAGTCGGCGGCGTCGTTGGCGGCCTGGCGGGCAATCAGATAGGCCGCGGCTTCAGCGGCCACCACGGGCGCCACCACGGGCGCGGCGGCGGTGGCGGTCGGGCGCTGGCCACCGCCGTCGGCGTCATCGGCGGCGCGCTGATAGGCAGCGCGATAGATCGGGATATGAATCGCGTCGCGGTCGACTTCTACCGGGTCACGGTGCAATTCGACGACAGCGGCGGCGTGCGCAGCTTCGACTACGCTCAGCCGCCGAACGTGCGCGTCGGCGACCGCGTGTGGCTGCAAGGCGAACATCTGTACCGTTGATTGGTCAGTCGTTCGAGCGTCCGGCGTGGCGTCTGCGTCTTCTTAGGGAGCAAGGCGCTCAGCGCTTGGTCTCGCCCGCTTGCAGCCGGAAAAAACCCGCGCCGACACTGGCGCGCGCGACCTCGTCTTCGCCCGCTGCGCGCACCGCTGCCACCTTCAGATGCAGCCGCAGTGCCATGCCGGCCAGCGGGTGGTTGCCGTCGAGCACCACATGTTCGGGGTAAATCTCGGTAATGGTGAGAATCGTGCCTGTCGGCGCCCCGTCGGCGATGCTTGAGGGCAGGGCGCTGGCTTCCAGCAGCATTCCTTCTTCAATGCCTTCGGGCAACAGATGGCGCGCGGCCAGAAAGACGAGTTGCTCGTCGAAATCGCCGAACGCGGCTTCCGGCTCCAAGTTGAGATCAAGCACGGCACCGGCTTCGTGGCCTTGCAGCGCGGTTTCGATGGCCGGCAGCAGGTCATCGCCGCCAACCAGGAATTCGACCGGATCGTCAAGTTGATCCAGCATATTGCCCAAACTGTCTTTCAGCGTCCAGGTCAGCGCGACAACGCACGGTGGGTTGATTTCCATCAGACCATTGTCGCATTGGCGGTGACCGGCCATACGCGGATGCGTATGCTTGCGGCATGGACACTCATCAACCCCTGCAACTATTGGGAGGTCTGACGCCCGCGTGCTTCATGCGGCGCCATTGGCAGAAAAAACCGCTGCTGGTGCGCCAGGCGATGCCGGGCTTCAAGCCTTTGTTGTCGCGCGCGGCGCTGCTCGATCTGGCCGCTGGCGATGACGTCGAATCGCGCTTGCTTGACCGTGGCGGCGGCCGTTGGCGGCTGCGTCACGGTCCATTCACGCGCCGCGCGTTGCCGCCGTTCAGTCGGCCGCAATGGACCGTGCTGGTGCAAGGCGTTGACCTGCATCACGAGGGTGCGAATGCGCTGATGCGGCAATTTCGCTTCGTGCCCGATGCCCGGTTGGACGATGTGATGATTAGCTACGCCACTGACGGCGGCGGCGTCGGCCCGCATTTCGACAGCTACGATGTGTTCCTGCTGCAAGCGCACGGGCAGCGGCGCTGGCGCATCGGGCGGCAGAAGGATTTGACTTTGGTCGACGGCCTGCCGTTAAAAATCCTGGCCCACTTCGAGCCGGAAGAAGAACACCTGCTTGATCCCGGCGATCTACTCTATCTTCCGCCGCGCTGGGCGCACGACGGCGTGGCGGTGGGCGAGTGCATGACCTATTCCATCGGTTTTCGGCAACCGACGCGCGGCGAACTGGTGCGCGAACTGCTGCAACGTCTGGCCGACGAGGCGGGCGACGCCTTGGGCGACGTTGCTTACCGCGATCCCGGCCAGCCCGCCACCGCTACGCCGGCCATGCTGCCGCCGGCCATGCTGGACTTTGCGCGCGATGCCATGACGCGGGCGCTGCCGGGACCTGTTCGGTTGGCGATGTTGCTGGGCGAAGTGATGACCGAGCCGAAACCCAGCGTGTGGTTCGATTCCTCGAACGACGAAACTCCGCTGGCCGGCGCGCTGAGGCTGGATCGCCGCACGCGCATACTGTACGACGAGCGGTACATCTTCATCAATGGCGAAAGTTACCGCGCCAGCGGCCGGGATGCGCGGCTGATGCGCCGGCTGGCTGATGGCCGAGCGCTGTCGGCGGCGGACAGCGCGGCTTTGAGTGCCGGTGCGCGCGATCTGCTGACTCAATGGAAGCAGGCTGGGTGGCTGCATGAAGATCACCCTTGATGCCGTGCTTGGCGCGTCAGCCGCGACGCATGAAACGAAACGCGCTGGTTTGCAACTCCCTCCCCCAAAGGGGGAAGGGGAAAAACCGGCGAGATCAAGACCGGTTTCACTTTAGCAGCGAGCGCACTGAGCGTCGCCGCAATGAAATGTCCGGGCCGGGCGCCGGGCGAGTGATGGCAAAGTTTGCGCTATATAATTCACGACTGCCTGAAACGTGCCGTCAAGCGCATACTCGGTTTTTTTGCCTTGATGTTTTCCAGGAAAATCACTTTCCTTCCTCATACAAAAGGATCCTCCATATGAAGATGAATAAGTCGCTTACTTTGGCTGCTTTGCTGGCGGCCGTTGCTTTGTCCGCTTGCGAACAAAAGCAAGAGGCTGCGCCGGCGCCCGCACCCGCTGCCGCCGAAGCTCCGGCTCCTGCGCCCGAGGCGTCCGATAGCGCGGCTGCCGCTCCTGAAACACCGGCGCCGCAGGCGGCAGACGCCGCAGGCGATACGGCGGCGGCGCCTGCCGCTGAAGCAGAGGAACCAGCCAGCGCAGCCGACTGAAGTTGGCTGTTGGCGCGCATACTTCGTCGCCGACGTGAACTTTCTAAAGCCGCCCGCGGGCGGCTTTGTTTTTTATCGCCCGCGACAGACCGGGTGAGGCGTCGCCTGAGACGCAAGGTAGGGCACCGGCGCAAAGCGCAAGGCGATCACGGCGTGTGCATATCGTCGTTGCCGGGGGTGGCTTTTTGTTTCGTCTTTGATTGCGTGGACTTTTCGTCGCTAACAGGGTTGCTGTTGTTCAATTCCAGCGGGGGCGGCGGCTCCAGCAAATCGGCGGGCATTTCGAGTTGAATGTTGTCCACGTCGATATGGGCCTTCTTTTCCAGAAACACGGTGACGGTTTGCGGAAAGAAGATCACGATCAGCACCAGAAGTACCTGCAAGCCGACCCACGGAATCGAGCCTAGGTAGATGTCGTTGGACTCGACGCGTTTTTTCAGCGTGCCGTTCTTGAACAGCGTGTCGGCGATGCCACGCAGGTAAAACAGCGCAAAGCCGAACGGCGGGTGCATGAACGAGGTTTGCATGTTGACGCACAGCAGCACGCCGAACCACACCATGTCGATGCCCAGCTTGGCGGCCACGGGTCCCAGCAGTGGCAGGATGATGAAGGCGATCTCGAAAAAGTCCAGAAAGAACGCCAGGAAGAACACAAACGCGTTCACGGCCAGCAAAAAGCCGATCTGCCCGCCCGGCAGACCCGACAGCATGTGCTCCACCCACACCGCGCCGTCCACGCCCTGAAACACCAGCGAGAACACGCGCGAGCCGATCAGGATGAACACCACCATCGCCGTCAGCCGCATGGTGCCCTGCATGGCTTCCCACAGCATGGGCCAGTTCAGGCGGCGGTGGATCAGCGCCAACACCAGCGCGCCGACCGCGCCCATCGCGCCGGCCTCGGTCGGGGTGGCGATGGCGTGCTTCATGAACGGCAGGCCGCCCATCGATCCGAGCACGGCAAAGATCAGAATCGCCGAGGGCACGATGCCGCGCAGACACTTGCCCCACAGCGCCCAGCCGTGCAGCGTGCGCGCCTCGGCCGGCAGCCCCGGCACCTTGCGCGGCCACAGGCGCCCGATCACGAAGGTGTACAACGCGAACAGCAGCACCTGCAAGATCGACGGCCCCCAAGCGCCCTTGTACATGCTGCCCACGTCGGCGCCCAGTTGGTCGGCCATGACGATCAGCACCAGCGACGGCGGCACCAGTTGCGTGATGGTGCCCGAGGCGGCCAGTACGCCAGTGGAGTAGCGCATGTCGTAGCCGTAGCGCATCATCACCGGCAGAGAGATCATCGCCATCGCGATCACCTGCCCGGCTACCGTACCGGTGATCGCGCCCAGAATGAAGCCGACGATGATGACCGAATAACCCAGCCCGCCGCGCACCGGGCCGAACAACTGGCCCATCGAGTCGAGCATGTCCTCGGCCAGCCCGCACTTTTCCAGCACCGCGCCCATCAGGGTGAAGAAGGGAATCGCCAGCAGCGT
>JAITMV010000157.1 GCA_031277295.1 Burkholderiaceae bacterium
CCATGCAAGGCTGGCAGCCCGACGCCGCGCCCGGCCACGGCTGGCCGCTGCATGAGCGCACCTGGATCAACCCCAGCCCCAACGCCCCCAACCTGTACATGGCGCGCGCCTACGCCGGCACCGTGATGCTGGAAGGCGCCACGCTGTCCGAAGGGCGCGGCACCACCCGCCCGCTGGAACTGTTCGGCGCCCCGGACATCGACACGCGCCGCCTGCTGGCCGACATGCGCGCCTTGGCCCCCGGCTGGCTGGCCGGCTGCCGGCTGCGCGAATGCGGCTTCGAGCCGACCTTTCACAAACACGCCGGTACGTTGTGCGCCGGCGTGCACATCCACACCGAAGACCCCGCCCACTACGACCACGCCACTTTTCAGCCGTGGCGTCTGATCGCGCTGGCCTTCAAGGCGCTGCGCCGGCAACAGCCCGGCTACCCGCTGTGGCGCGACTTCGCCTACGAATACGAACACGAACGGCTGGCTATCGACCTCATCAACGGCAGCCCGCTGCTGCGCGAATGGGTAGACGATGCCGCCGCCACGCCGGCCGACCTGCACGCCCTGGCCACGGCCGACGAAATGGCCTGGCGAAACGAGCGCGAACGGTTCTTGCTGTATTGAGCACTTTACAAATCGAATGCCCGCCCTACAAGACCCCGATCCACCCAACGCCCCGCGCTCACGCGCCGATTTGTTCTGGTCGTTCAGTTGGCTGGCCCTGCAAGGCTTTGGCGGCGTGCTGGCGGTGGTGCAGCGCGAACTGGTGGAGCGAAAACGCTGGCTGACCAACGCCCAATTCGTCGAAGAATGGGCGGTGGCGCAAATCCTGCCTGGCCCCAACGTGGTTAATTTGGCGCTGATGATTGGCGGGCGCTACTTCGGCGCCAGCGGCGCCTTCTCCGCACTGGCCGGTATGCTGCTGCTGCCCATGCTGGCGGCGCTGGCGCTGGCCCTCGCCTTTGGCGCGGTGGCCGATCTGCAAAGCGCGCAGGGCGCGCTGCGCGGCATGGGCGCGGTAGCCGCCGGGCTGCTGACGGCCACCGGCATCAAGCTAATGTCGGCACTGAAAATCAACGTCATGGGCCTGCGGCTGTGCCTAGTGCTGGTGACGCTGTCTTTCATCGCGATAGCGCTGCTGCGCGTGCCGATGGTGTGGCTGGTGCTCGGTCTCGGTCTGCTCAGTTGCCTGTGGGCTTGGCGCTGCCTGGGCGAACGCGCGGCGGCTGCGTCCGGCGCCAACCCATCTCCCAGAAACTGAAAAAAACCGTGTTCCCCTCCATCGCCATGAGCGCGGCCGACTGGCTGCAACTGCTGCTGCACTTTCTCATGCTGTCGCTGCTGGCGGTGGGCGGCGCCATCACCACCGCGCCAGAAATGCACCGTTTTCTGGTCGATCAGCGGCACTGGATCAGTGATCCGCAATTCAACTCCTCCATCGCCATCGCCCAAGCCGCCCCCGGCCCCAACGTATTGTTCGTCGCCCTGATGGGCTGGAACGTCGGCCTCAACGCAGGCGGCAGTGGCCCCAACGCCTACGCGCTGGCGCTGATGGGCGCGCTGATCGCCATGGTCGGCATCATGCTGCCTTCCGGCCTGCTGACCTACACCGCCACGCGCTGGGCGCACCGCAACCGCGACCGGCGCGGCGTGCGCGCCTTCAAGGCCGGCATGGCGCCGCTGGTGGTGGGGCTGATGCTGTCGGCCGGCTGGGTGCTGGCCAGCGGCCAGCGCAGCCCCCTTGGCGACTGGCGGCTGTGGCTGCTGAGCGCCGCCGCCACCCTGATCGTCTGGCGCACCCGCATCCATCTGCTGTGGCTGATCGGCGCCGGCGCGCTGCTGGGCGTACTGGGCTGGGTTTAGAACCTGGAAACAAACCCCAAGCAACCGCTCCAACGCCGAGCGTAATCTGAAGCGGCATCCCTGCACCGGGCAGGCTGCCCCAGCCGCATCCCTACCCTATTGAGGCTGAAGCCGCCCATACGGGTTCAACCTTTCGTTTAACCTGGAAACCGCAGTTGGACGCGCCCGATCAGGTCGTCATCGGGTGGGCTGGCAAGGCGCGAGGACGCCGCCGGCTTGCCGCCAGCAAGGACGAGCAACACCGCCAGCGCACCCGAGGGCGGCCTGATCGGGTGCGTAGCGCGTTCACCCAAAAGGTGAAGGTGATCGGAGCATGGAAAGGCAGCATTCATACGAATTTCCTGAAGGTTAAAAGCGGTCGACTGCGGTTTCTAGGTTTAAGGTTGAATTAATTTTTCAACCCTATCATAGTTTGTGTTTACTATTGTTACATGCGTTTACAGGATTTACATGATGCAACACAGACCCCTTCATATCGCCACCGCCATTGCCGCCCTGACCTTTGCCTTTGGTGCGCCAGGGCACGCTGCCGAACAAGAGCCGATCCAGCCTCTGGAAGCGGCCAAGATCACCAACCCCGCCAAGGTCGAGCTGGGTAAGCAGCTTTTCTTCGACCCGCGCCTGTCGCGCTCGGGCTTCATTTCGTGCAACTCCTGCCACAACCTGAGCATGGGCGGCAGCGACAACTTCAAATCCTCGGTCGGTGACCGCTGGGCGCAAGGCGGCATCAGGTCACCGACGGTGCTCAACGCATCGCTCAACCTGGCCCAGTTCTGGGATGGTCGCGCCAAGGACCTGGCCGAACAAGCCTCAGGCCCCATCGCCAATCCCATCGAGATGGGCTCCACCCACGCGGAAGCCGAAAAAACGCTCAACACCATCCCCGGTTATCGCACCGAATTCAAAAAAATCTATAGCGTGGACAAGATCGGCATCGCGCAAGTCACCGACGCCATTGCCGCATTCGAGGCCACGCTGATCACACCCAACTCGCGCTTCGACAAATGGCTCAAGGGCGACAAGAAAGCCCTCACCGACCATGAGCTTTCAGGCTACAAGCTGTTCAAGGACTCCGGCTGCGTGTCCTGCCACAACGGCCCGGCCGTGGGCGGCAACAGCTACCAAAAAATGGGTTTGGTCAACGAATACAAAACCTCCAACCCCGCCACGGGCCGCGCCGGTGTCACCGGCAATGACGTCGAACGCATGATGTTCAAAGTACCGACGCTGCGCAACGTGGAGCTGCTGCCGCCCTATTTCCACGACGGTTCGGCCAGCACGCTGGCTGAGGCCGTCGATACCATGGGCTGGGTACAACTGGGCAAAAAATTCACCGCCGATGAAACCGCCCGGATCGTCGCTTTTCTGAAAACGCTCACCGGCGATCAGCCCCGGTTCGCGCTGCCGCAATTGCCGCCATCCAGCGACTCCACGCCGCGCCCCGACCCCTTCGCGAAAGTGGCAAGCAACAAGTAATCAATCGGCCAGCAAAAGCGGCAGCCATTGCGCCGAAGGGCCGGTCAGCCGCAGGTGGGCGACTTCATCCAGATCGGTCGGTTCAGGATTGATGACAACCACCTGGGCGCCTGCCTGTCGCGCTTGCACCGCCAACCCAGCGGCAGGATAGACCATGCCGGAAGTACCCACGACCAGCATCAGATCGCAAACACTCGCCGCGTGCTCAGCGGCGGCCAGAATGCCCGGTGGCAGCATCTCGCCAAACCAGACCACCGCCGGACGCAGCAGATTGCGGCATTCGGCGCAATACGGCGGACGCCCCGGCACGGCCGCGGCAGTATTGCAGGCTGCCACTTCGCCGCCATGCAGGTCGCGGTTCAGGCAAGGGTTGAGCCAGCGGTCCACCATCAGATCACCGTGCAGTTCCAACACGCCCATACTGCCGGCTTTCTGGTGCAGACCATCGACGTTCTGGGTGATGAGCGTCAGGCGTCCGGGGTGGCGTTGCTGAAATTCGGCCAACGCCACATGACCCGCGTTGGGCCGCACGGCGGCCATCGCGGCGCGGCGCTCGGCGTACCAGTCCCACACGCGCCGCGGGTCACGCCGGAAAGCCTCCTCGGTTGCCAGTTCCTCGGGACGAAAGTTGGCCCACAGACCGGTCTGTGCATCGCGAAAGGTCGGCACGCCGGACTCAGCGCTGACACCCGCACCGGTCAGCACGGCAATACGCCGCGCCTGTTGCACCCACAGACGGACCTGTTCCAACGAGGAGGGTTGCTGCGCTCGGTTCATGATGGCGCGCTTATCAAGCGCTGACGCCGCGCCTCGTACAAACACACCCCGGCGGCCACCGAGACGTTCAAACTTTCAACCGCGCCTTGCATCGGGATGCGTACCAGTATGTCGCAGCTCTTGCGCGTCAACTGCCGCAACCCAGGCCCTTCGGCGCCCAGCGCCAGCGCCGTGGGCGCTTTCAGGTCAGCTTGGTACAGCGTGCGCTCGGCCTCGCCCGCGGCGCCGACGATCCAGATGCCGCGCTCCTTCAACTCACCCAAGGTGCGCGCCAGATTGGTGACCATAAAGTAAGGCACGGTCTCAGCCGCGCCGCTGGCGACCTTGGCGACGGTGGCATTAATGCCCGCGGCGTGATCCTTGGGCGCGATGACGGCGTGCGCGCCCGCGCCGTCGGCCACGCGCAGGCACGCGCCCAGGTTGTGCGGATCGGTCACGCCGTCCAGTATCAAAAGCAGCGGCGGTTCGGCCAGCACGTCGAGCAGATCGTCAAGCGAGCGCGCCTGTTTCAGCGGCTGCACGCGCGCAGCCACCCCCTGATGCCCTGCGCCGCCAGCAAACCGGCTCAGGCGCGCAGCGTCGGCCTCAATCACGCGCACCCCGGCCTCGGCCGCGCGGGCCAGAAACTGCCGCATACGCGCGTCGCGCCGCGCTGGGTCGGCATAGACCTCCAGCACCGACGCGGGCGCCGTTTTCAGGCGCACGCTGACGGCGTGGAAGCCGAACAGGATTTGACGAGGGTGGGCCATGCGCGGCTACTTCGGCGGCCACTGGCGAGCCGTGTGTATCAGCGCCAGTACCCACAAGGTTTCACCGTCGATTTCGTAAATCAGCCGATAGCTCCTGTGAGCCAACAGTTCGCGGGTGCCGGGGACGCGGCCTGCTTTGCCGATTTTGGGATGCTCTGAAAGCATCACGGACGTTTTGTGGAAAAGCCGGTTCATGCGCTCCGATGCGCCTGGATCGTCGGCGGCAATGTAGTTCAGAATTTCCGTGCGATGCCGTTCTGCCTTTGGGGTCCAGCGGACCTTCATGCTGAGTCTGCCTGAACTCGATAACGTGCCGCAAAATCTGCTTCAATTTCCTCGCTCGTGCGGCCCAAGCCAGCACGCATCTCGGCGCGGGCATCTTCAACCGTAGCGCGCACGAATTCGTCGTACTCGCGCTCCTGACGGCGCTTGGCGATGTAATCACGCATCAGTTCGCGCACGATCTGAGCGGCAGGCCGATGAGTGGCGGCGGCTTCGGCCATGAAGGAGTCGCGCAGCGTAGGTTCCAGCTTCATGGTGAAAACGGCTTCCTTGATCATGTCGAACTCCAAAAATATACCGCTGAAGTATATACCTTAGCCGTATCAGAGCATCCTTTCATCATCCTCCACGACCCGCCCCGCCTCGATCATGATGCGCCGCTGACAGCGCGCGGCGATGGCGCGGTCGTGGGTGACCAAAACCAGCGTCGCGCCACGTTCGCGGTTCAGCTCGAACATCAGCGCCATCACCTTTTCACCGGTGGCAAAGTCGAGGCTGCCTGTCGGTTCGTCGGCCAGCAGCAGCGCGGGCTGCACGACGAAGGCGCGCGCCAGCGCCACGCGCTGCTGTTCGCCTCCAGACAGCACTTTGGGATAGTGACCCAGCCGCTCGGACAAACCAACGCGCTCCAGCATGTCGCGGGCGGCTTGCCGGGCGTCGCGCCGCTGGGCGATTTCCAGCGGCAACATGACGTTTTCCAGCGCCGTCAGATTGCCCATGAGCTGAAAGTTCTGAAACACGAAGCCGATCTTGCGCGCGCGCAACGCGGCGCGCTGGTCTTCATCCACGGCGAACAGATCGTCGCCGTCCAGCCGCACAGTGCCGCGCGTGGGCGTGTCCAACCCGGCGATGATCGACAGCAGCGTGCTCTTGCCCGAGCCGGACGCGCCGACGATGGCCGCCGTCTCGCCACGCGCCAGGCTGAAATGAATATCGCGCAGAATATCCAGCGTGCCGGTGGAGTCGGTGACCGACTTGAAAACATGCTCCACCGCCACGATAGGAAAGGAGCTTGAAACGTCTGGCGGCTGCGCGCCGGGCAAGATAGGTGTCATGAAAGCCTGGATTTTGATTCGCCGTGACTTTATCCGCACCGCGCTGGCCGCTGCCGGCGCGGCCCTTGGCCTGCCCGCCAAAGCCGCCGATGTCCCAACCATTCTGGTGCTCGGTGACTCGCTCAGCGCCGAATACGGCCTGCCGCGCGGCGCGGGCTGGGTGGCGCTGCTGCAAAAGAAGCTGGCCGACGAAAGAATCGTCGCCCAGGTGGTCAATGCCAGTATCTCCGGCGACACCACCTCCGGCGGCCGCGCGCGGCTACCAGCACTGCTCAAGGCACACCAGCCCACCGTGGTGGTAATTGAACTCGGCGCCAACGATGCGCTGCGCGGCCTGCCGCTGGAGGCCACCGAGGCCAACCTCGGCGTCATGACGCAGGCCGCGCAGCAAGCCGGCGCCAAAGTGCTGCTCATTGGTATGCAAATGCCGCCCAACTACGGGGCGCGCTACGCCGATCAGTTCGCCGCCGTTTTCCCCGCCGTCGCCAGCAAGCGCCAGGCGGCGCTGGTGTCATTCATGCTCAAAGGCGTGGCCGACCGCCCCGATCCGCTAGAGTGGTTTCAGCCCGACCGCATCCACCCCACCGCCGAGGCACACCCGACCATTCTGGGCAACGTGTGGCCCGAATTGCGCAAACTCATCAAGTGAGCCTGCAACACATCAACGCCGAACAGGCGCTGAGCGCCCTGCATCGTTTCGACGCCGTCATCGACGCCCGCAGCGAAAGCGAGTTCATGCTCGACCACCTGCCTGCCGCCATCAACTGGCCCAGCCTGCACGACGACGAGCGAGCGCGCGTCGGCACGCTATACAAGCAAGTCAGTCCGTTCGAGGCGCGTAAACTCGGCGCGGCGCTGGTGGCGCGCAACATCGCCGGCCACATCGAGCGCGAGGCGATGGACAAGTCCAAATCCTGGCAGCCGCTCATCTACTGCTGGCGCGGCGGCCAGCGCAGCGG
>JAITMV010000164.1 GCA_031277295.1 Burkholderiaceae bacterium
GCCGGATCGCAGCACAGCGCGCGCGCGATTTCCAGAATGCGCTGCTGGCCCAGCGCCAGGCTGCCGGCTTCTTGATACATGTGCTCGCCCAGGCCGACGCGCTCGATCTGCCGGCTGGCCTCGTGCAGGAGTTTGCGCTCCTCGGCCCGGTTCAGGCGCAGGATGCTGGCCAGCACGCCGCCCTGTGGCCGGTAGTCGCCGCGCAGGTGCGCGCCCAGGGCCACGTTTTCCAACACCGTCATGCCGGCAAGCAGTTGCACGTGCTGGAAGGTGCGGCCCACGCCGCGCTTGACGATGGCGCGCGAGGGCAGGTTGCTGATGCGCTCGCCGCGATACAGCACCTCGCCAGCGGAGACCGGCAGCACGCCGGTGATGAGGTTGAAGGTGGTGGATTTGCCGGCGCCATTGGGGCCGATAAGACCAATGATTTCGCCGGCCTTGACTTGAAAGCTCACGTCGTTGACCGCCAGCAGTCCGCCGAATTGCTTGCGCGCCGCGCGCACGTCCAGAATCAACTCGCCCGCCGTCGGCTTTTCGCGCTGAGGCAGGGCATCGGCTTGGCCGGGCGCGCGCGCGGCGGGAGGCGAGGGGAACCACTTGTGGATGAACGACCACACGCCAAAGCGCGCGTACTGAAGCAGCAGCACCAGCATGACGCCAAAGACGATGGTTTCGTAGTTACCGCTGGAGCCAAGCAGCGTGGGCAGGATGCGTTGCAGACCGTCCTTGAGAAGGGTCAGCAGCCCCGCGCCCACCACGGCGCCCCAGACCTGGCCGATGCCGCCGACGACGGCCATGAACAGGTATTCGATGCCGTAATTCAGGCCAAAGGGCGTCGGGTTGACCGCGCGCTGCATGTGCGCGTACAGAAAGCCCGAAATGGACGCCAGGATCGCGGCAAAAACGAAGATCACCACCTTCATCCAGCCGGTGTTGACGCCCATTGCCTCGGCCATCACGCCGCCGCCGCGCAACGCGCGGATGGCGCGGCCAGGGCGCGAGTTGAGCAGGTTGCTGATCGCCAGGATAGCCAGAATCACCGCGGCCCAGATCAGGTAGAACATCTCGCGGCCCGAGCGGAAAGACACGCCCAGCAGGTTCAGCGCCGGAATGTCGCTCAGGCCGTCGTTCTTGCCCAGAAATTCCTGAATGCCGAACAGGTAGTACAGCGACAGTCCCCAGGCAATCGTCGCCACGGGCAGGTAAAAGCCGGACATGCGCATCGTCAGCAGGCCGATCACGTAGGCGCAGGCCATGGTGATCAGCAGCCCGGCCAGCAGGCCGATCCACGGCGACAGGCCGTAGCGCGTGCTCAGGTAGGCCGTGCTGTAGGCACCCAGCCCGACGAAAGCGGCCTGGCCGAACGAGGTCAGGTTACCGACCCCGGTGAGCAGCACCAGGCCGAGCACGACCAGGCTTGCCAGCCCGATGTAATTGAGTTGCGTGATCCAGAACTCGGGCGTCACGGACAACGCCGGCAGCAGCGCCAGCACGGCCACGAAGGCCAGCATCAGCACGCGCTCGCGCGAAAGCAGGCGGCGTTGTGGCAGGGGCACCGGCGGCTCGATGGGCGATGGTTTGGGAAAGCGGGGCGGGAGGTTGATGCGCGCGGTCATCATTCCTCCTCGTTTTCGACGTGGCCGCCGCTGGCCAGCGAGCGCCACAGCAGCACCGGGAGGATCAGCGTGAACACCAGCACTTCTTTGTATTCAGAGGCCGAGTAGGCGGTAAACGACTCCAGCAGTCCCACCATCAACGCGCCCAGCGCGGCGACCGGAAAGCTGAACAAGCCGCCGACGATGGCGCCGACGAAGCCTTTCAACCCAATCAGAAAGCCGGCTGCATAGTCAAGCGTGGTGATTGGCCCGATCAGGACGCCGCACAGCACGCCCAGCCCCGCCGCCAGCGTGAATGCCAGGCGGCCGGCCTGGGTGGTGCCGATGCCCACCAGTTGCGCGCCCAGCCGGTTGACCGCCGTTGCGCGCAACGCCTTGCCCGACAAGGTGTGCGTGAAATAGAAATACAGCGCGCCGATCAGCAGCACCGCCGCGATCACCACCCACAAGCTTTGGCCGGAGATCGTGAGCGAGCCGGCGCCCAGGGGAACTTCAAACAGGGCGTCGGAAAAGGCTTCGGTGCGCCAGCCTTCGGCGCCGAACATCACCAGCCCCAGGCCCACCATGGCGAAATGCACGCCGACCGAGACGATCAGCAGCACCAGCGTGCTGGCGCCAACCAGCGGTTCATAGGCCAGGCGGTAGATCATCGGCCCCATGGGGATGACGATCAGCAGCGTCAACGCCACTTGTGCCGCCTGGGGCAGGCTCATGGGCGCCAGCACGCCGACCGCGGCAAACACCGCCAGCGGAAACAGCAGGTATTTGACCGCGTACACCGCGCCCGTGCGCCAGGCGTACAACCGCAATTCGGGCTGCATCAGCGTCCGCCCCATTTCCACCAGAAAGGTCAGCACGCCCAGCGCCAGCAGCAGCGAGGCCGATAGCGGAACCCGGTGTTCCTGCAAGGCCGCCAGCGTGAGCGCGCTGTAGGCCACGAACTCGCCTTGCGCGAGGAAGATCACGCGCGTGATGGAAAACACCATCACGAAGGCCAGCGCCAGCAGCGCGTAGATCGCGCCGGAGGTCACGCCATCTTGCGTGAGGATGGCGATCGTTGATAAGTCCATAAAGGGATGGCGGCTCAGTTACCCTGCAACTGCCACTTGCCCTGATTGATCTGAACCATCACGCGCGAGCGCTCATCCAGGCCGAGGTGATCGGTGGCCGACATGTTGACCACGGCTTGCGAGGTGGGCAAATCCTTGACGCCCGTGATGGCTTCACGCAGCGCCTTGCGGAACGCCGGTGTGCCGGGCTGGCCTGCCTTGAGCGCCACGGGCGCCGCCTGGGCAAAGATCAGGTAGGCGTCCAGCATGTAGCCGCCAAAGGACGACACCTGGCCGCCAAAGTCTTTTTCGTAAGCCGTCTTGTACGCCATTGCGGGCTTTTTGATCGGGTTGCTGTCGGGCAGTTGCTCGGCCACCAGGATCGGCCCCACCGGCAGGTAGGTGCCTTCGCAATCCTTGCCGCACACGCGCAGGAAGTCGGCGTTGGCCGCGCCGTGGGTCTGGTAGAGCTTGCCCTTGTAGCCGCGCTCTTTGAGCGCGCGCGCCGGCAATGCGGCCGGGGTGCCCGAGCCGAGAATCAACACCGCGTCCGGCTTGGCGCCCGTGATCTTGAGCACCTGGCCGGTGACCGACTGATCGGTGCGGGCATAACGCTCGGTCGCCACGACCTGGAGCTGGCGCGGCTCGGCCGCCTTGCCGAATTCTTTCACCCACGAATCGCCGTAGGCGTCGGCAAAGCCGATCAGCGCGACGGTCTTGACGCCGATGCTGGCCATGTGCTCGACGATGGCCGAGGCCATCTGGGCGTCGTTTTGCGGCGTTTTGAAGACCCATTGGCGCTTGGCGTCCAA
>JAITMV010000134.1 GCA_031277295.1 Burkholderiaceae bacterium
GCGAAGGTGCAGCGCATGCCTTGCTGCGGATCGGCCAGCGCATTCATGATGCGGGCATTGGCAAGCGTCTTGCCGCAGCCGGTGGAAGCCATGTTGACGATGAAGGCGCCGTGCTCGGCGGCGGATGCGCGCAGGCCGTCGGCGGCATCGGCGGCCTTGTCCTGCCAGGCAAAACGCAGATCACCGCTGCGCTTGCGCAAGCCCCGGTGACGCGCGAGCCGGGGCAAGTGCCGCTCGAAGCCGGGCAAGGCATGAACGATCACGCCCGCATCGCGCGCTACGCCGAGCAAATGCTCATCCAGAGGCTGCTTGAGGGAGCCGTCACTGTGCGTGTTGGCAAACAACGGTTCTTTGCCGCCGTCAGGACTGTTGCCGCGCATACGCTCAGCGGCATCGGGCGGCAAACCTGAGTAATGATGATCGGCCAGCATCAGGCTCAAACGCGCCAGATGCATGACGTAGGGACTGGCGAGCCAATCGCCCTTGCCCGGTTTGTCGCGCAGCGCGAGCAGGCGCGTGGCGAGCTTGGCGGCCTGCGCGCGCCAGCGTGTGCGGGTCACGGGCAGTCCGTCGGCAAAAGTCCAATAAGGCTCGATCGCGCGAGGTTCGGCATCACGCCGTTCTTTTTCATTCCAGGCCGCGGTGACAGCGTCGATCAAGCGATCGAGTTGTTCGGGTTGATTGAAGCCCGAGGGCCGGCCCAGCCACTGTTGATCGCCCCGGGCGTCATAAGCGGGCACCACAGGCAAGCGATGGTGCGTCACCACCAGCCACGCGATCGCCGCCGCCAACGGCGGCAAGTGGGCGAAGGGCGACGGCGCGGCATCGAGTCCGTCGCGCAGCAGGCGCTGCGGTGCCAGCCACCGCTGATCGTCCTCGTGCGTCGGCGCCGCGAGCCGCGCAAGCCAGGCCGCATCGCCGTCTTTCCCCACGAAGGCCAGGAACAGCCGCAGCGATACCCATTCATGGCGGTAGAGATTGACCTCGGTGGGCCCACGCTGGCGCAATCGCTCCTGAAACGCCACACTCGCCTTGCCCAGATCGTGCAACAGCGCGGCCAGTTGCGCGAGCAAACGGATGTCCTCGGCGCTGTGCCAGTCGTTTTCATCCCGACGGCGTAACAGGTCGCGCGTCGTGACGTTGGTCGGCACCGCGCCCTGGACGTTGAAACGCGAGGCGTCGCCGACGATCCACAGCAGTTCACTGTGATCCAGCCCACGTATCCAATGACAAGCCACCGCCGTGTTCTTGCGCGCGGTCTTGCGCAGCAGTTTGCGCAAGGTGGTCAAGCCCGCCTCGGTGATCGGCGTTTGCCAGGTGCGCTCGCCGCGCCGTTCGGCGAACTGATCCAGGATGCGGCGGGTTTCGGTGAGGGCGCGTTTGCTGCACTCGGAAATCAGCAGGATGTTCATGCGCCAGGCTCCGGCTCGTGCTTTGCGTCGCCGCGCTCATCCTGCCAGCGCCGCGCGGTTTCGAGCGCAATGGCCTTGAGCGTGTCGATCATGAAATCCAGCGCTTCGCTGCGCGTGAGGTTCTCGATGCAGGCCTGGCGGAAAGCCTGTTCTTCATCGCCGCGCATCGCCGAGATGAAAGCCTGCGGCAGGATCAACGCATCCTTGACCAGATCGGCCACGTCGAACACCAGGCCACCGCGCCGCGTCTTGCCGTGCAGCACCGCCAAACCATGTGGCAAGCCGAGCACCCAGGTCGCGGTCGCGCCAAGGCCATAGGCAAGATAGTTGCCGTGGTCCAAAAAGCGATTGGCCGGGTCGCCGCCGCTGCCACGCTTGGCGCGTGTGAAGTCGCCATAGCCGGTGGCGCGCGCGGCCATCTTGAACAGTTGTTTGGTCAGACGGGCCTCCTCGGTCAGCAAGGCGGTGTGATCGGGAGCGCTCAAAACCGTTGCGCGAGAAGCCGTCACCCACCGATTCAATTCGTTCTGATCGACCGCGAAACCGGCCTCACGAAAGGCTTTCAGTTGCGTCCAGTGCCGCGCGATTCGCTCCAGCCGCGCGCACTGCACCGCCTTGGCCGCGTGCAGCCGCGCCGCGTCGTCGAACCAGAAGCGCACCCAAGCCTGAAGGTATTCGGTGGGCCGGTATTCGCTTTGCGGCGAGAACCAGGCGATCTCCACATCGACCTCGTTGGCCGAAAACAGCGGCGTGCCGCCCCCGCCGCAAAAGCCCACCAGCACGCCCGCCTTGGCCAGTTCGCGCATCGCCGCCTGGGTGATCGAGGTGCCGGTGCCGAGCAACACCGAGGTGGTGTTGGCGATCGGGATGTTCCAGTAAAGCTGGCGTTTGCCCTGCTCGGTGACGTACTCGACCCGGCCGCCGTTGACCAGCACACGGCAATGCTCAAGGTAGTAGAGATTGGCGCGCTTGGAGTGCAGGATCGTTTTCAGATCCGATGGGGTGAACTCTTCCATCGGCCCGATGATCTCACGCCGTTTCGTCGCCGCGCCGTAACCGAAAGCGCCCTTCAGTAGTGTCCGGTTAAATGGCCCGCGCCGAGTCAGAGAACAAGCATTGGCGCGACTTTCGAGGTGATTTTGTTTGGTGCCGATTTGAACTTCGCCGTCCAGAATTTGCGTAGCTTCTCGGGGTTGACAACCCCGAGGAGTAGCCGTGAACGTTGGCAAGACCCTGTTCGCCCA
>JAITMV010000185.1 GCA_031277295.1 Burkholderiaceae bacterium
GTAGGCGACCGGAAACTGCATGTCCTCCAGCCGCGCGGCCTTGATCGGCTTGAAGCTGAACACGTTGCCGATGATCGACGCGGCCACGTTGGTGATAGAGCCTTCCTCGAACAGCGACAAGTCGTAGGCGATGTAGGCGAAATACTGCCCCGGATTGTTCGGCACCGGATCGACGCGGTACGCCTTGGCGCGGTACATCTCGCAGGCGGTCAGGCGGTCGGTCCAGACCACCGTCCAGGTGGCGGTGGACGATTCGCCCGCCACGGCGGCGGCCGCTTCTTCGGGCGGCACGCCTTCTTGCGGCGTGATGCGAAACAGCGCCAGGATGTCGGTCGGCTTCGGTTCGTAATCGGGCTGCCAATAGCCCATCTGCCGGTACTTCAGCACGCCCGCCTTGTAGCGCTGCGCGCCGCTTTTGATTTCACCGGCAGCGTCGCCGGCGGCGCCTTTCGTCATTGCATTCATGGTGGCCTGACTCCAAATGAGAAGTCCGTAGGTTAGGCCAACACCAGCAAAAAGAAAAGTCAAATATTTTTTACTTAGCTTAAGCGATAGCTTATGGAAAATGACAAAATGACCGCGCTTAGAAATTATCCGTAAATTATGTTGACAGTCAGCGGTACCTTACGAAACGCAATGATGGCTGCGGCGAGATGGTTCAGTGCGACGAAGCTTCGCTCAAGCTTTTCGTAGCGCACCAACAGCTTGCGAAAGCGGTTGAACCAACTGTGGCAGACCTCCACAACCCAGCGCCGAGCCTTCTTTTTTGGATCGCGCCGCTTGACATCGGCCTCTTTGCGACGCTCAACGACGTGCGGAATGTAGCCGTGCTCTCCAATGATGCGCAGATCCTCGGCGCTTCGATAGCCGGCGTCGGCACACAGATGCTGAGTGCGTCGCTTGGGCGTGTGCTTGCGTTTGACCACGATGGCGCTGAGCACCTCATCAAGGCGCTTGCCGTCATTGACGTTCGCTGCGGTCACGATGAGCGATAACGGGACGCCACGGCCGTCCACCAGCAGGTGACGCTTGCTCCCATTTTTTTCCCCGATCCGTCGGATTGGATCCGACAGCTTCTTGTGCCAGCGGGGCCTTCATCATGGCCCCATCCACGCTTTGCCACCGCCAAGCGATGCCTTGCATCTGGTCGTACTCGGCCAAGCCGGCCTTCCACAGTGCCTCAAAAAGCCCCGCCTTTTCCCAATCAAGAAACCTCTTGTGCACGGCGCTGGCGCTGCCAAAGCGCTCCTTGGGCAAGGCCTTCCACTGGCAGCCAGTACGCAATACATACATGATGGCCTCGAACACCAGCCGCGCTGGCTTTGGCGGGCGGCCAGCGCCGGGTTTGCGCAAGTACACCTTGTCCGATGGCGCCACGCGCTGAGGAATCAGCGGCTCCACGCGACTCCAGAATTCGTCCGTCACCGCCCACGATTGAACACGCTTGACCACAACTTGGCTCCGACGTCGCGCATTCTGCGACTCAGAATCGGAGTTTATCTAATTACGGATAAGCTCTAAGCGCGTCATGCCCGGCGTGGAGCCGGGCGTCATTGCAGTCATCGGTTATGGCCGGGCGCGTAGCGCGCAAAAGTCTTGTCCAGATACGGCCACGTCCTGGCGCACAAAAAGGCATGAAAGGCGGCGGCGGCGGGCGCCAGTTTCTTGGCTTGCATGTGAACGATGTGCCAATTGCGCCGAACGGGCGTGCCCATCACGTCCAGCAGCGCGACCTCGCGCGCGCGCAACTCCAGCTCCAGCGAATGCAGCGACAACAGGCTGATGCCCATGCCCGCCATCACGGCCTGCTTGACGGTTTCGTTACTGCCCAGCATGACCGTTTTTTTAGGCGTAAACAGATGCTGTTTGAACAGGGCTTCCATCACCAGCCGCGTGCCCGAGCCGGGTTCGCGCAGCAGAAAAGTCTCCTCGCGCAGCTCATGAAAGTCGAAACTGTGCGCCTTGGCCAGGCGATGCGCCTTGTGCGCCACCAGCACATGGGGGTTCTCGGCAATCGTCCGCGCTACCGTTTCCAGCCCGTCGGGCGGGCGGCCCATGACGGCAAAGTCGATCTCGTTGTCGCGCAGCGCGTGGATCAGCGTTTCCCGGTTGCCGACCAAAAACTGAATGTCAACTTGCGGATGCTGCCCGGCAAACCGCGCCAGCAGCCTGGGCGTGAAGTACTTGGCCGTGCTGACCAGCCCAACCGTCGAATGCCCACTGCGCAAACCCTTGAGCGCATCGAACGCCTGCTCAGCGTCCTGCAACTCGCCCAGCACGCGCGCCGCATGGTGGCGCAGCAACTCGCCGGCCTGCGTCAGCGAGAGCTTCTTGCCAATGCGCTCGAACAACGGTAGGCCCACCGCGTCCTCCAACTGGCGAATCTGCATCGAAATCGCCGGCTGGGTCAGGTGTAGCGCCTCGGCGGCGCGGGCGAAACTCATCCGCCGCGCCGCTTCCAGAAACACGGTCAATTGACGCAGGCTCAGGGAGCGCAAGAGGGATGGCATACGAAAGGAATTCCTGGTCCGCGAAAGGCAACGATTCATCATAAGAGGCCGTTCACGCCAGATCCGGAAGTCTGCTGAACTGACCACCAATGAGGGGAAGTCATTGCATCTCAAGGCTGCAAGATATGTTTTTCAGAGGCTAGGGTGTGTTAACAATCACCTTTAGTCTCCCTGAACCAACAAGTCAAGCACAGCATGCCAAAGAAGTTCCTGGCCAGCTTGTCATAGCGCGTGGCCACGCGCCTGAAGTCCTTGAGC
>JAITMV010000002.1 GCA_031277295.1 Burkholderiaceae bacterium
CTGTCGTTTGGGCTGGGCGGCGGTCTCGAAATCTGCCGCACAAGTTGAGTGCGGCGACTCACCTACTTATACCCTTGTTTGCGCCAGAAACCGGATATTTTTTGTAAGCAATTGCTTCATTTCGTGCCCGCGCCGGGTTTGAACATCTGGCTTGCCGTGGGTCGGATGTGTGGTGCAGGGAAACGGCAGCCCGGCGCTTGCTGCCTTCAGGAAAACCGGAAGTCGGCTTCCAGTACGCCGCTGTGCCTCACCTTCTGATCAAAAGGAAAAATTTCGGCTGGAGAGGGGGGCTTTCGCAAGGGCCTCACTTGAAACCCTTTACTAACGCACGGTTTAGTAATGAGTCGCGCGTCCCACTATTGATTCAATTCCTCAAGCCGCCCCGCCGCTTCACTGAACCGAAATTTTGCGCTCCCGGATGATCGCCGACCACTTGGCGTCTTCCTTCTTCATGAACTCGGTGAATTCGGCGCGCGTGGTGGGTTGCGGGGTGAGGCCGAGTTTTTCGAGCGCGGCTTTGGTTTCGGGGTCATTCAGCACTTTGACGACTTCGGCGTTCCAGCGCTCAAGCAGCGGCGCGGGCGTTTTGCCGGGGGCGACGAAGGCGTACCAGTTCAGCGCCTCGAAGCCGGGGTAGCCCGATTCGGCCACGGTCGGGATGCCCGGCAGGTAGGCCGGGCGCGTCAGGCCGGTGGTGGCCAGCGGGATCAGCTTGCCGGCCTCGACGTGCGGCATGGCCGTGGGCGGAGCCGAAAAGTACGAGGTGATGCGCCCGGCCAGCAGGTCCGGCATGATGGCCGAGCCGCCCTTGTACGGTACGTGCATCATCTCGACGCCGGCCTGCTGGTTGAACAACTCGCCCGCCAGGTGCGAGGCCGAGCCGGACCCGGTGGAGGCAAATTCAACCCGCGCGTCGGGCTTTTTGGCCAGCGCCACGAAATCGGCCAGCGTCTTGACGCCCGCGCCTGGCGAGGCCACCAGCACGTTGGGAAAGTTGACGCCGCCCGACACCACCGCCAGATCGGTGAACGGGTTGTAGCCTACTTTCATCAGATGCGGCGCGATGGTCAGCGGCCCAATCGAGCCGAACAGCAGCAGCGTGCCGTCGGCCGGCCCGTTGGCGGTGAGCTGGTGCGCGATGTTGCCGCCCGCGCCAGCCTTGTTTTCGATCACCACGGTCTGGCCGATGTTCTCGCCCAGCTTCTTGGCGATCAGCCGCGCCGACGAGTCCGCCGCGCCGCCAGCCGCGAAGCCGACCAGCAATGTGACCGGCTTGGCCGGCGGGAAATTCTGCGCTGGCGCCGCGCCCGGCAGCGCCAGGCCCAGGGCCAGAGTCAATGCCGCGGCAAGGCGGCTCCATCGTGTGGTGTGCATGGTGTGCTCCTCTTGAATGAATGACGAATGACGAAATGACCGGCTCTACGCACGCGCCAAACCAGCAGGCGCGCCAGCAATGCGGGCTGCTGCCGGTGCGTGTCGCGCGCATCTCTAACCATGCTTCAACTTAGTGTCCTGGGTTCAATCCGCCCCCACCGCCACCGGATTGGGCCGCCGCCGCTCGACGGCATGGCGCAGCAGGGCGGCGGCGCGGTAGATGCCGTGGGCGAATTTGCCATACGGCAGGGTCAAAAACAAAGCCATCACCGCGCCCAAATGAACGCACAGCAGCGCGGCCATGCCCGGCGCGGCGCGCGCCCACCACAGCAACAGGCCGCTGGCGGCGATGAGCCACAGCAGGGCGATGAAGCCCAGGTCCATTGGCTTTTGCGCCGCGTCGCCGTGCGCCGGGTCGCGCCGGCGGTTCAGATGCCACTGCCCGCTCAGGCCGATCAGCAGACCGGCGCCGCCCGCCGCGCCCAGCAGCTTGGGCAGGCTCGGCCAGTCATACGGCGCCGGCCAGCCGAAGGCGTAGTGGTACACCGTCGCCAGCGCGGTGGCGGCAAAGCACAGCATGAAGCCGTAAAAGGTGCAGTGGTGCATGACGCGCCGCCACGGTGTGTAGGCATCGTCCGCGTTCGGGCAGCCGTCGCCGTGGCCGCCGTCCAGATATTTCAACGTCAGCGCGTCATGGGCGGCCTCGGCGATGGCGTCCGCGCCGGGCGCGACGGATTCGGTGACCGGGCCGACATCGCGCAGAAAACGCCGCACGCCAACCGCCAGCGCGCCGACGGCGAACAGAAACACCGGCGCGAACAGCCCCACCAGCAGGTTGTGCGGAAACACGCCGTAAAACGACGTCCCGCCCACGCCCCACAGCTTGCCGTTCAGCGCCGCGCCAAGCGCCAGAAAAAACGCCAGCGCCGCCGCCAGCGCCAGCGTCAGCGCCGCGCCGTTGCGCCGGTACAGCACCGCCAGCGGCGCGGGCCAGGCGAATGCCTGATAGGTTTGCGCGCGCGCGCGCGCCAGCGCCCGCGGCAGGTTCAGGGCAAATTCGTGCGGCGGCGCGTACTGGCAGGCGTGCAGGCAGGCGCCGCAGTTGTGGCACAGGTTGGCCAGATAGTGCGCGTCGGCGGCATTGAATTGCAGCCGCCGCGTCATGGCCGGGAACACGGCGCAAAATCCCTCGCAATAGCGACAGGCGTTGCAGATGGTCAACTGGCGCGCGACTTCCTGCTCCGCCGCATGGCTTAGGCGTAGCGGTGCTGGCGAGTGCGTAGTGGTGTCACCCAGGAGGTGCGCGTCATCGAAGCTGCGAGTGTCAGTTTTCATGCGGCTTTGCGAAGGTAAACAAGCGGTCAATCGAGGTTTTCAGGTTCAAGTCCATGCGCGGCCTCCTCGTTGCGCGCGGCGCGCGCCGCGTTGACGCCGGCGATGCGCCCAAAGGCGGTGCCAATCGACATGCCGACACCGGCGGTGTAGCCCTTGCCCAGCACGTTGCCGGCCATCATCTCGCCGGCCACGAACAGGTTGGCGCTGGGCGTGCCGCCCAAGCGCACCGCCGCCGTGTCGTCGGTCAAAAGACCGAGGTAGGTGAAGGTGATGCCGGGGCGCACCGGGTAGGCGTGAAACGGCGGCGTGTCGATGGGTAGCGCCCAGTGCGTCTTGGCGGGCGTCAGGCCCTGGGTATGGCAGTCGTCCAGCCGCGTGTGGTCGAATGTGCCGGGCACGCAGGCGCGGTTGTAGTCGGTCAGCGTGCGCATGAAAACGGCTTCGTCCAGCTCCAGCCGGCGCGCCAGCTCGGGCAGCGAATCGGCGCGGATGCCCGCGAACACCGGCGGCATGAAGCGGCCCGCCGCCTTGGCGTCGATCACCGACCAGGCGGTCTGCCCCGGCTGCAAGGCCACCAGCCGGCCCCAGATGGCGTAGCGCTTGGGCCAGAAGTCCTCGCCCTCGTCGTAAAAGCGTTCGGCGCGCTGGTTGACCACTATCCCCAGACTCACGCAGTCGATGCGCGTGCAAATGCCGCCGTCGTACAGCGGCGCGCGGGCGTCAATGGCGACCATGTGCGCCTGCGTCGGCTCGCCGATGCGCTCGGCCCCGTGCTCGTCGAGCAGGTGGCGCAGCAGCACGCCTTGGTTGAAGCGCGTGCCGCGAATCAAAAAGTTGTCCGCCGGCCACTCGCCACGTTCGTTTTGTCCCCAGGCCGCGCGCAGCCAGTCGAGGTTGGACTCAAAGCCGCCCGCCGCCAGCACGCACGCCTTGGCGGCGATGCGCTCGTCGCCCACATAGGCGGCGGCAAAGCGCCCGTCGGCGGCCAGCTCAATGCGATCAACCGGTGACTCGTAGCGGATATCGACGCCCAGCGCCACCGCGCTGCGGTAATAGGCGTTGACCAGCGCCTTGCCGCCGCCCATGAAAAACGCATTGGTGCGCGCCACGTGCAGCGCGCCCGACAGCGGCGGCTGAAAGCGCACCCCGTGGCGGCGCATCCAGCCGCGGCAGGTCGATGACTCGCGAATCACCAGCCGCGCCAGATGCTCGTTGGTCTGGCCGCCGGTCACTTTGAGCAGGTCTTGCCAATACTCCTCCTCGGGATAGCTTTCGAGCAGCACGTCCTGCGGCGCGTCGTGCATGCAGCGCAGATTGCGCGTGTGCGTCGAATTGCCACCGCGCCAGGCGCGCGCCGAGGCTTCCAGCAGCAGCACGCTGGCCCCCGCCTCGCGCGCCATCAGCGCCGCGCACAACGCGGCATTGCCGCCGCCGATAATCAGTACGTCATGCACTCGGGTGTCTCCTTGCGTGGTCGCAACAAGGTTTTGCCCCTTCCCCCGCGTGCGGGGGAAGGTGGGGATGGGGGCGAGCAGCGCATCCAAAACACGCCGCGCCAGTTTTTCAGGCCGCCGCCCCCACCCCGACCCTCCCCCGCTTCGCAGGGGAGGGAGTCAATCCAGTTGCCGGTTCATCGCGCACTGTAGGCGCGGCGGCAACCCGCCGCAAGCCGCGCCGTGTTCAGGGGTGTTCAGCTTTTGTGAAGGCGTCGTTCGCGGCGGCAGTCAGGCAGGCACCATCGCAGCCGTGCCTTGCCCGGTCAACAGCCGCACGACTTGTTTGTCGAACGAGGCAAACACCGCCCCGCGGGCCATCACGCCGCCGCTGTATGCGTTGACGCCATCGGCGAAGTCGCCGCCCTGGGCCATCATGTGCAGCCCGGCGTCTATTTCGTCCTCTCGCACGACGGCTTTATGGCTCTGGACGATTTGGGTGATGCTTTCCAGAACGTCCCTCGATTGCAATTTGTAGCCGTTCAACAGCACCCACGCCAATTCACAGATCACGTGCGTCGGGATGACGATCTGTTCGGCCTTGCCGAACAACGCGGTGACGATTTTGAACTGCGCCTCGTCGTCCCGAAGCAGAAAGCGGACGATCAGATTGGTGTCGGCGATGATCTTCAAGCCATGCCCCGCCGAACGTAAGACTCGGTAATGGCCTGCCGCAACTGCTCGTCGGTCAGCTTGACACGGGTTTTGTTTTTCAGCGAACCGGCCAGCGCCATGATGTCGGTTTGATTTTTTGCCGATTCCACCTTCAACGTGCCATCGGACTGTTTTTTGACCAGCACCTTTTCTCCGGCTTTCACGCCGATGTGGTCCATCAGTTGCTTGTTGATGGTGAATTGGCCTTTGGCCGTCAGCGTCAGCGCAAAACTCATCATCGTTCCTTTCGTGGCAGAGGTAATGACAAATATACCTTACCTTGGATTCGCCCCTCTCAACACGTCCTGACCCCCAGCCACCCCTCGCGCACCGCCTGCCGCGCCACGCTGGTCAGCACCACGCGAGCGGCCAGGGCGGCGGGGGAGAGTTCGTCTTCGGGCAGGCTCACCAGCAGGTTGCGGCGCATGGTGTGCGGGTCGGCCAGCGGCACTGCGCGCCATTCGCCAGGGCGCAGGCGGGCGGTGGCGGCGCTGGGCTGGATGGTGACGCCCAGGCCGGCGCGCACCATGTCCATCAGCAGCGCCAGGCCGTCCACCTCGGCCACCACGCGCGGGACCACGCGCAGACGCTCGAAGGCAGCGTCGAGGTGCGCGCGCAGGCCGTGCGGCGGGCTGGGCAAGATCAGCGGCGCCTCGGCCAGCGCGCGCAGCCGCACGCTTTTGCCGCGCGGCAGCGCGGGCAGATCGGGCGCGCCGATGACGTACAGCCGCTCGTCAAGCAGCGGCGTCACGCTCCAGCGCCGCGCGGCGTCGGCGCGGAACACGATGGCCAGATCGATCTGGCGCGTGTTCAGCATCTGCGCCAGGTGGCCCGACAGCGCCTCCACCAGATGCAGCCGCACCGCCGGGTAGCGCTCGCGCATGGCGCGCGCCAGCGGCACGCCGAGCGCCGCCGCCGTGGTGGACGGCAGGCCGACGCGCACTTCGCCCGCCAGCCGAGCGCCCTGCGCCGCGCGCACCGCCGCGTCCATGTGGCGCAGGATCAGTTGCGCCTGTTGCAGCAGGGCGATGCCGGCGTCAGTCGGCGTCACGCCGGTCGATTGGCGCCGCAACAGGCGCGTGGCCAGCTCGCCCTCCAGCCGCCCGATCTGCTGACTCAGCGCCGAGGGCGCCAGCTCCAGCTCCAGCGCCGCCCGGCTGATGCCGCCGGCCTCGCAAACCTTGACGAAATAACGCAGTTGGCGGATGTCCATTGCTGATGTCAATTCAACCCAAATTTTCCATTTACCCTGAAGGCGATGCCTGAGAACGTGTTCACGATCCCGGCGCGGGCGTGCGGGCGCGGGCTTAAGCGGGCGCGTGCTCAGGAAGCGCTGCGGCGCAAGCAATCCTTGCCAATGACACGGGCCATTGGCTGCGGATCGCGCCTTGCGGCCCATCTCAATGCCGCATCGCCGCACACCTCACGCCGAGATCGTGAACACGTTCTCAGCTCACCCGGCAGAGCTTGAGCATGTTGGTGCCGCCAGGCGCGCCCATCGGTTCGCCGCAGGTGATGGCATACACGTCGCCGCTGGCGATCACGTCGTGCTGCTTGAGGTAGTGCTCGGCCTGCGCCAGCGCAGCGTCGCGCTCGGCGGAGGTGTCCACCAGCATGGGGCGCACATTGCGGTACAGCGCCATGCGGCGCTGGGTGGCGATTTTGGGCGTCAGCGCGCAGATCGGGATGCGCACCCGGTGCCGGCTCATCCACAGCGCGGTGAAGCCGGATTCGGTCAGCGCCACGATGGCCTTGGCGCCTAGGTGAAAGGCGGTGAACAGCGCGCCCATGGCGATGGACTGGTCGATGTGGCGGAAGGTCAGGCCGCTGAAGTCGGCGTCCAACTCCACCGGGTCGTGCGCCTCGGCGGCCTCGCAGATGGCGGCCATTTCACGCACGGTTTGCAGCGGGTATTTGCCGGCGGCGGTTTCGGCGCTGAGCATCACGGCGTCGGTGCCGTCGAGCACGGCGTTGGCCACGTCGCTGACCTCGGCGCGCGTGGGCACGGGGTTGGTGATCATGCTTTCCATCATCTGGGTGGCGGTGATGACCACCTTGTCGGCCTGGTGCGCCATGCGGATCATCTTTTTTTGCAGCGCCGGCACGGCGGCGTTGCCGACTTCAACCGCCAGATCGCCACGCGCCACCATGATGCCGTCGCTGGCGGCCAGAATTTCGTCCAGCAGCGGCACCGCCTCGGCGCGCTCGATCTTGGCGATCAGGCCGGGGCGGTGACCCCACTCGGCGCCGGCGGCAAGGCAAAGCTGGCGCGCCATTTCCATGTCGGTGGCGTTTTTCGGAAAACTCACCGCCACGTAGTCGGCGCGCAGGCTCATGGCGGTTTTGATGTCTTCCATGTCCTTGGCCGTCAGCGCCGGGGCCGTGAGGCCGCCGCCTTGACGGTTGATGCCCTTGTTGTCAGACAACTCGCCGCCGATGCGCACCGTGGTATGCACCGCCTCGCCCTTGACGGCGTCAACGCTCAGCACAATCAGGCCGTCGTTGAGCAGCAGGGTGTCGCCGGGCCGCACGTCGCGCGGCAGCTCCTTGTAGTCCAGCCCGACGCCGTGCGCGTCGCCCGCTTCCTGGCGCGCCGCGTCCAGCACGAA
>JAITMV010000074.1 GCA_031277295.1 Burkholderiaceae bacterium
TCGCTGAAAACGCGCGCCCGGCGCGAGGGCGGGCATTACGTCATCAACGGCGGCAAGGCGTTCATCAGCGGCGCGGGCAGCACCGACGTGCTGGTGCTGATGGCGCGCACGGGCGACGCCGAATCGGGCGCGGGCGGCATCTCGGCCTTTGCCGTGCCGGCGCACACCGACGGCATCCACTACGGCCAGAAAGAACAGAAGATGGGTTGGAACAGCCAGCCCACGCGCCAGATCAGCTTCGACAACGTGCGCATCCCCGCCGACCACCTGCTGGGGCGCGAGGGCGAGGGCTTCAAGATCGCCATGAAAGGGCTGGATGGCGGGCGCATCAACATCGCCACCTGCTCGGTCGGCGCGGCGCAGGGCGCGTTCAACCACGCGCGCCGTTATATGCACGAGCGCAAACAGTTCGGCCAGCCGCTGGCCGGTTTTCAGGCGCTGCAATTCAAGCTGGCCGACATGGCCACCGATCTGGTCGCCGCGCGCCAGATGGTGCGGCTGGCCGCCAGCAAACTGGACGCTGGCGCTTCGCAAGCCAGCACCTATTGCGCCATGGCCAAGCGCTTTGCCACCGACGCCGGCTTTGGCGTCATCAACGACGCGCTGCAACTGCACGGCGGCTACGGCTACATCCGCGCCTACCCGCTGGAACGCCTGCTGCGCGACGCCCGCGTGCACCAGATTCTGGAAGGGACGAATGAGGTGATGCGGGTCATCATTGCGCGCCGATTACTGCAAAACGACGCTTTGGATTTATGACACCGCAACCGCCCGTCCTGTTCGACACTTTGCCCACCGCCAGCGGCCACGCCTTCGGCCGCGCCACGCTCAACGTCCCGGCCAGTCTGAACGCGCTGTCGCTGGCGATGGTCGATCTGCTCGACGCGCAACTCAAAGCATGGGCTGCCGACGCGCGCATTGCCGGCGTGGTGCTGGACGCGGCGGGCGACAAGGCGTTTTGCGCCGGCGGCGACGTGGTCGCCATCGCGCAGGAAATCCACCGCCTGCACCAAAGTCAGCCGGGTGCCGTGCCCCAGGCGGCGTCGGATTTTTTCGAGCACGAATACCGGCTCGACCACCGCATCCACACCTACCCCAAGCCGCTGCTGGTGTGGGGGCACGGCATCGTCATGGGCGGCGGCATCGGGCTGATGTGCGGCGCGTCGCACCGCGTCGTCACGCCCAAAACCCGGCTGGCGATGCCGGAGATCACCATCGGCCTGTATCCCGACGTGGCCGGTAGCTGGTTTTTGCCGCGTCTGCCGGGTAGGGCAGGGGCATTTCTGGCGTTGACCGGCGCGCCGGTCAACGCCGCCGACGCGCTGTACGCCGGCATGGCCGATTTCGCGTTGCCCTTTGAGCAGCACGGCGCGCTGCTGCAAGCCATTGGCCGCGCGCGCTGGCAGGGCGAGGCGGAGGCTGACGGCGCGCGGCTGGCGCACCTGATCGAGTCGCTGGCCCATTCCAGTGATGCAGGCGGCGTGCCGCTGCCCGCGTCGCCTTTGCAAACGCACCGCGCGCGCATCGACGCCGCCATCGGCCACGACCAACTGTGCGACATCGCCCCGCGCCTTGCCGCGCTGGCCGGCGACGCCGACCCCTGGCTGGCGCAGGCCGGTGCGACCTTCGCCAAAGGTTCGCCAACCTCAGCCGCGCTCGGGCTGGAAATGCAGCGCCGCTGCCGCCACGCCTCGCTGGCCGAGGCGCTGCGGCTGGAATATCAAGCTTCGGTCGGCTGCTGCGCCCACGGCGACTTTGCTGAAGGGGTGCGCGCGCTGCTGATCGACAAGGACAAAACCCCGCGCTGGACGCCCGCCCGTCTGGACGATGTGACACCGGGGTGGATCGAGGCGCACCTGAAACCCCGCTTTGACGGCGCGCATCCGCTGGCGGATTTGACGTGATCTGGCTTACATCACAGCAAACCAAGGAGATACCTCATGAGCACACTACCTGCCATCGCCTTCATCGGCCTGGGCAACATGGGCGGCCCGATGGCGGCCAACCTGGTGCGTGCCGGCCATGCAGTACACGCTTTCGATTTGAGCGCCAGCGCCTGTGATGGCGCGCGTCAGGCCGGAGTCAATATCGCGGCGTCGGCGGCGGATGCGGTCAAGGGCGCGGCGGTCGTCATCTCCATGCTGCCGGCCAGCCGCCACGTCGAATCGCTGTACCTGGGGCAGGGCGGGGCGGATGCGGGCCTGCTGGTCGCCATTGATGCCGGCGCGCTGGTGATTGATTGCAGCACCATCGCCCCGGCGTCGGCGCAGAAAGTCGCGCAGGCGGCAAGCGCTAAAGGGCTGGCGATGATCGACGCACCGGTTTCCGGCGGCGTGGCCGGCGCGGCGGCGGGCACGCTGACCTTCATCGTTGGCGGCGAGTCGGCGGCACTGGAACGCGCCCGGCCCGTGCTGCAAGTCATGGGCAAAAACATCTTCCACATGGGCGCGGCGGGCGCGGGACAGGTCGGCAAGCTGTGCAACAACATGGCGCTGGGCGTCATCATGGCCGTCACCGGCGAGGCCATCGCTCTGGGCGTGGCGCACGGGCTGGAGCCCAAAACGCTGTCGCAGATGATGGCCGTCAGCACCAGCCGAAGCTGGGCCACCGAAGTCTGCAACCCCTGGCCCGGCGTACTTGAAAACGCCCCCGCCTCGCGCGGCTACACAGGCGGCTTCGGCAACGACCTGATGCTCAAAGACCTGGGCCTGGCCGTCGAGGCGGCAATGGGCATGGGCTGCACCATCCCCCTGGGTGAACTGGCGCGCAACCTCTACGCCATGAACAAACAGGCTGGGCGTGGTGGGCTGGATTTTTCGAGTGTGGTCAAGCTGGTGACCAAGGGATGAAGCGCAGCGTCGGCGAATTCATCAATCTGACCTTGCCCCCGAAAAACGTATCCCATAACCGAGGCCATTATGCGGCTCGCTTCTCCTGGGCAGCAAGCCAAGCCCGTTCAAACTGCATCGGGCTGACGTAGCCCAGCGCGGCAGGCTGGGATGGAGTGAAACGTAATCCCAGCTTCAGGCGGTGGATGCTGGGATTACGCTACGCTTCATCCCAGCCTACCGCGCTGGCTTTTCTGGAGCAGGAACTTCTACAGTGACCGCGATGCCGTCATGATCGCTCAAGTTATTGTCTTCTCCTCGCACAAAGGGAGAATCACCTTGCACAGACTTGGGCGTTTTGGCCACGACTTCACCGTTCGTGAAAATGTAATCAAGTCTGCGGTCGTGGCCTTTCTTCGAGGTTGGACCGGCATTGCCGGCATCGGTATACCCGTGTACATCGATGTAATCGCTCAGCGCGCGGCCAGCCTGGTCGTTGTTCTCGCCAGGGTCGATGGAGAGATTGAAATCGCCAGCGATGATCACGGGGCGCCCTCCCGCGCCTTTCTCGGCGAATTCCCTCAGTTTTTCAATTTGCTCCGCCCTAGCGCCCGGATCCATTTCTTCTTCGTTATCGATGTGCGCGGTAGTGAAGTCGACTTCAGCTCCATCCGTAGTAGTCACGCGAACTTTGACGGCCATGCGTCCGTCGGAGCCATCGTCGCCTTTTCTATCCAGCTTGCCTTCTTTTTGGCCATCTTCGTTTTTTCCGTCGCCGATTCGTCGGGATTGGGCTACGTTGCCTTTGCTTCCACCATCGGACTCGCGAACCGCGATAAGGTTGCCGTAACTCTCATTGTAGCTGTAACCCGCCCTGGGGATAGGGGGGCCGTAAGGGTCGGCGGGGACGCCAGGAGTCGGTTCGGCGTCGGCGTCGCAACGCGTCTTTTCGGATGCCTCTTCATAATACAAAGTCCAATTGCTGCCATCATCGGCCGCTTCCAGCGCGCTCTCCAGGTCCTCAACATCCTCCTGCCAGACTTCCTGAAGCATTGCCACATCGGCCTTCTGGTTGGTGATCCTTTCCGCCAGTCCATCCACGTCCTCAGAATCCATGCCATCTCCGCTACAGTTCAGGTTGTCAGCGCCACCGCCGACATTAAGCGTCATCACCCGCAGGCTGTTCGTGCCTGGCGGCGGTTTGTCATCAGCGCTGTCCGAGCCAGAGGCCAACTGATTGGCGGCGTACTGCGCCATCGCGCGGGATATGTTGGCGTTCACCATTTGGGTCTCCATATCCTGGCCTTTCAGGGCGTTAACGGATTTGTCGTTGTTAGCGGACTTGTCGTTGGCCGGTTTGCTGCTGCCGGATTTGTCGTTGGCGGGCTGGCTGCTAGCGGACTTGTCCTTGGCGCTGGCCGCCAGGCTTCTTTGCTCCGTGCTCTGACCAGAGGCTGCGTCCGGCTTGTCGGCGTGGTCAGCGGTTTGGGGCTTCTTCGGGGAAACATCCAAGTGCGCGATCTTGGGCAGGCTTCTGCCAATGCTGCTAATACTCATGATGATGGCTCCAGTTTGTCAAAAAAGGTTGATGAAAAAACATTTGCCAGCAACCGGCCACCTGCTGCAAACAATTAGGCAACCGATGCATAGTGACTAATCACATTGATTGGCAGGGCGATTAGAACACAGAATGGAGCAAAAACGCATAGGGAAACTACTTAATGGTAATTACCCTGGGTAAATGTGTCTGTTTGTTATTATCGCTATTTATTCTATAGCGCATGACCTGCTACAGCCAGGGATTTCTATCGGTTCAATAAAAGTCAAACGTAAGCGTGTTTGAGTGCGGGTTATTCATAAAATGAAATGCTATCCCGTAGAGATGAAAAATTATCCTGGCCCGTCTTTCTCAACTGGGCACGTAGTTCTTCTCTAAGAACGTGTTCACGATCCCGGCGCGGGCGTGCGGGCGCGGGCTTGGGCGGTCTGCGGCGTTGCAATCCTTGCCAATGACACCGGCCATTGGCTGCGGATTGCGCCTTGCAGCCCATCCCAATCCGCATCCCGCACACCTCACGCCGAGATCGCAAACACGTTCTAAGCCGAACCTCCGGCTCAGCGCCTGCCGGTGGCAACCTGCATCTGGATCAACGTCTTGAGTTGGCCGCGCAACTCGGCCAGTTCTTTTTGCTGCGTCAGGACAAGGGCGCGCATCTCCCGCTGCTGGCTGATGAGTTCGCTGATCTGTGCGCGCAGGGTGGTGATGTCGGTCAGGCGATCCAATATGTCGGTCAGCACGCTCATGACACGGAGGCCTTGCGTAATTTTGCGATCTGTCGCATGAAAGCGGTATGCTCGGCGGCGTTAGTCTGCAACTCGGTCAGCATGGCCTTCAATTCATTCTGAACGCGACGCGTGCCTTCGTCGAGCACGCGCAAGTCGTCGGTGGTGACGCCAGCGATGGCGGCGTCCACCGCTTCGCGCATCAACTCCGACACCTTGCGACCAGACTGCCGCGCCTGCGCGGTCAGCGCCTTTTTCTGCTGCGGTTCCAGGTAAGTTTGGGTGAGAATCATTGATGTCACGAGTAGCTCCTTGTTGCCAAGCCATGTGGCGAACACATGACAATATATATCATCATGCAAGCGATCATGCAACCGCCGGGTTCCATCACCCAGTGATTCAGGGTGGCGCCATGCCGATTGCGATTTATCCCGTGAGCTGATTCATGTACCACCCACCGCATTTTGCCGGCCAGGATCCGCGGATCGCCGCCCGGCTGATGCGCGAGCATCCGCTGGCCAGCCTGATCACGGTGGATGAAGAAGGGCTGCCCTTCGTCAGTCACTTGCCGCTGCATCTGATGGAGGAGGGCGGCGTGTTCGTTTTGCTGGGCCACATGGCGCGCTCCAACCCGCAGTGGAGGCATCTGGCGGCGCGACCGCGCGCGACGGTGACGTTTCTGGGGCCGCATGCCTATCTGCCTGCGCGCGTGTATCCTGATCTGGCGCGGGTGCCGACCTGGAACTATCTGGCCGTGCATTGCCGCGTGACGGCACGGTTGCTGGCGCAGGACGACACAACGGGCAAGGACCGCTTGCTGAAAGCCCTGATCGGCGACCACGAACCGGCCTATGCCCAACAATGGCGAGATCTGGGCGCGGAATTCCAGCGCAAGATGCTGGCTGGCATCGCGGCGTTCGAGTTGGCGGTGGAAGGCTGGCAGTGCAAGCTCAAGCTCAATCAACACCGCAAGGAATCGCACGCAACCCAGTACGCCGCCTATGTCGCCGGCACGCCAAACGAGCGCGCGCTGGCCGGCTGGATGCGAACGCTGGGCATGACGCCCGCGCCCGTCACATCAAACAAGGAATGAAATCATGCGCAACTTTGGGTTGATCGCGCTGCTGGTGGTGCTGTTAATCGTCGCGTGGCTGTCCACCCGCCAGGTCGCCTTCGTACAAGAGCCGCTGTCGCCCACTGTCACAACGGGCACGGCGTCCGCGCCTACCAATGTAGGCAAGCAAATTCAGCGGCAACTCGGGCAGAAGATCGACCAGACGATAGAGCAGTCCAAGCAACACATGCCAGACGACGCCAAGTGAATCGCGTTTTGCCAGCTCGCCTGCTGGCGGTTTGGTTCGGCGTGTTCAACCGCGATCAACCACATCTGAAACAAGCTGCTCAAGCGTCCAGCCCGCGGCGCACAGGCCGAAGGTCGCGGTAACCGCAACACTGGAGCCGTAGCCGTGGCAGTTGAGGCTGCCGTCCATGCCGTCGGACATGGCGCATGCTTCGGGCATTCGCACATTCTCGCGGCTGAAAACTGCCGTCACACCGATGCGCTGGCCGCCCGTCGAGGCGCCATGATGACGCCGCAGGCGATAGCGCAATTGCGCGATCAGCGGATCGTGGGTGACATGGGCAACATCGGCAATCTCCACTCGTTCACCGTGCCGCTTGCCGCCTGCCGCGCCGACGGTAACGAAGACCACGCCGCTTTGCATCGCCCACGCCGCCATTGCTGTTTTGGCGGCGATTTGATCGCAGGCATCGATGACGGCATCGACAGGTGCGGGCAGCAAGCCGGGCCAGTGGGCCGGCTCGACAAAGGCATCCACCGCGTGTACCGCGCAGCCAGGGTGGATTTGCGCGATGCGCTGGCGCATAGCCTCGACCTTGGCAACGCCCAGCGTATCAGTCAGCGCATGGACCTGCCGGTTGACGTTGGATTCGGCGACGTGATCCAGATCAATCAACGTCAGCGCGGCGACGCCGCTACGCGCCAGCGCCTCCGCCGCCCAGGAGCCGACGCCGCCGACGCCGATGACTGCGACGTGCGCCGCGCGGATGCGCCGCGCGCCCTCGTCGCCGTACAGCCGCGCCAGTGCGCCGAAGCGGCGTTCGGCATCGAACGCCGCTTCGGCGGCAAGCCGTGGGGTGTCAGGCGGCGGCATGGCGGCGATTTTATGGAGGAGCACTAGTATGGCGCGCCACACTAAAATCCCCCGCTCACCGCTCACCGCGCTTGTCTCTACTACAGCATCGCCCGTCTCTTGTCTATGTCCGAGCCGCTTTCGCAACCGAGGCTTAAGTCCCTGTCCAGGTCTTTTGAACCCGCCGCCATCGAGGCCCGCTGGCAGCCGGCGTGGGAGCGTGCCGGCCTGGGCCGTGCGGGCTGGCGCGGCAGCGGTGAGCCGAATGCCGAAGCTGCCGCGAAAGGCGAGAACTTCGCTATTCAACTGCCGCCGCCCAACGTGACGGGAACGCTGCACATGGGACATGCGTTCCAGCAGACCATCATGGACAGCTTCACGCGCTACCACCGGATGCGCGGCTTCAATACGCTGTGGCTGCCGGGCACCGATCACGCCGGCATCGCCACCCAGATCGTGGTCGAGCGCCAGTTGCAAGACCAGGGTGTAAGCCGTCACGACCTGGGCCGCAAGAATTTCGTCGCCCGCGTGTGGGAGTGGAAAGAGCAGTCGGGCCACACCATCACGCAACAAATGCGGCGCCTGGGCGCCAGCGTGGACTGGTCGCGCGAATACTTCACCATGGACCAGCGGCTGTCCGAAGTGGTGAACGAAACCTTCGTGCGGCTGTACGAAGAGGGGCTGATTTACCGCGGCAAGCGGCTGGTCAACTGGGACCCGGTGCTGCAATCGGCAGTCAGCGATCTGGAGGTCGAAAGCGTCGAGTCCGAAGGCAAGATGCACTACATCACCTACCCCTTCGTCGATGGCCCGCAGCAAATCGACGGCCAGGCGAGGCGCGGCATGATGATCGCCACCACGCGCCCCGAGACCATGCTGGCCGACGGCGCGCTGGCCGTACATCCCGAGGACGACCGCTACCGCCATCTGGTCGGCAAATGGGTCGATCTGCCGCTGTGCGACCGCCGCATTCCGATCATCGCCGACGATTTTGTGGATCGTGAATTTGGCTCCGGCTGCGTCAAGATCACCGGCGCGCACGACTTCAACGACTACGCCTGCGCGCAGCGGCACGGCCTCCCGCTCATCACCATCTTCACGCTCGACGCCAAGGTCAACGACAACGGCCCCGCCGCCTATCGCGGGCTGGACCGCTTCGAGGCGCGCAAGGCCGTGGTGCGCGACTTGGAGGCGCAGGGCTTTTTAGCCGAGGTCAAGCCACACAAGATGATGCTGCCGATCTGCGCGCGCACCGGCCAGGTGGTCGAGCCGATGCTGACCGACCAATGGTTCGTCGCCACCGCGAAGCCGGGTGCCGACGGCAAAAGCATTGCCCAAAAAGCCATCGACGCCGTTGCCAGCGGGCAGGTACGCTTCGTGCCCGAGAACTGGGTCAACACCTACAACCAATGGATGAACAATATCCAGGACTGGTGCATCAGCCGCCAGTTGTGGTGGGGGCACCAGATACCAGCCTGGTACGACGCCGACGGCAAGATTTACGTCGCCCGCAGCGAGCAAGACGCACAACGGCAAGCGCCCGGCAAAACGCTTAAGCGTGACCCCGACGTGCTGGACACCTGGTACTCGTCGGCGCTGGTGCCTTTCTCCTCGCTCGGCTGGCCGGCGCAGACCGAGGACTTGCGGCTGTACCTGCCTTCGTCGGTGCTGATTACCGGCCACGACATCATCTTTTTCTGGGTCGCGCGCATGATCATGATGACGGCCCACTTCACCGGCCAAGTGCCGTTTCGCGACGTGTACATCCACGGCCTGGTGCTCGACGCGCACGGCAAAAAAATGAGCAAGAGCGAAGGCAACGTGCTCGACCCGGTGGACTTGATCGACGGCATCGCGTTGGAGCCGTTGATGCAAAAGCGCACCACCGGCCTGCGCAAGCCCGAGATCGCGCCCAGGGTGCGCGAGAACACCAAGAAGGAATTTCCCGACGGCATCCCCGGCTACGGCGCCGACGCGCTGCGCTTTACCTTCGCCGCCATGGCCACGCTGGGGCGCACCATCAACTTCGACAGCAAGCGCTGCGAGGGCTACCGCAACTTCTGCAACAAGCTGTGGAACGCCAGCCGCTTCGTGCTGATGAACTGCGAGGGGCACGACTGCGGAAATGAAGCCTCCACGCTCCCTGCTGCGCATGGCGCGCTGCCCCCCGAGGGGGCTGGCCCCGCCTTGGGGCGGCCCGGCGGCGGGGCCGACAACGCCCACCGCTCCAGCGCCGACCGCTGGATCGTGAGCCGCCTGCAACGCACCGAAGCCGCCGTCGCCAAGGGTTTTGCCGATTACCGTCTGGACACGGTGGCCAGCGCGATTTACGACTTTGTCTGGAACGAGTTCTGCGACTGGTACCTGGAAATCGCCAAGGTGCAGCTTCAGGCCGGCTTGCCCGAGCAGCAACGCGCCACGCGCCGCACCTTGGTGCGCGTGCTGGAAGCGGTGCTGCGGCTGGCGCACCCGATCATCCCGTTCGTGACCGAGGCGCTGTGGCAAGCTGTCGCGCCGGTGGCCGGCAAAACCGGCGACTTGATCGCCGTCGCACCCTATCCGCAAGCGCAGGCCGCCAACATCGACGCGGCGGCAGAAAGCGAAATCACGCGCCTGAAAGCCTTGGTCGATGCCTGTCGCAACCTGCGCGGCGAAATGAACGTCTCACCCGCCCAGCGCCTGCCGCTTTACGTCTTTGGCGACGCTGAGTTCGTGCGCGGCGCGGCCCCGGCCTTGCAGGCGCTAGCCAAACTAAGCGAAGTGCGCCTGTTCGACACTGAGACCGAGTGGGTCAAAGCGGCCGGCGCCGCCCCAATAACGGTGGTAGGCGAAGCACGCCTGGCGCTGTTCATGCCTATCGACACGGCGGCCGAGAAAGCGCGCCTGAACAAGGAAGCCGAGCGGCTGGAAAACGAGCAGGCCAAAGCGCGCGCCAAGCTCGCCAACCCATCCTTCGTTGCCAAGGCGCCGCCGACCGTGATCGAGCAAGAACAAAAGCGCCTGGCCGACTTTGGCGCGGCGCTGGAAAAAATCCGTGCGCAGATTGAGCGGCTGGGATAAGGCAAACTCAACCATCGTGAACACATGCCTGTGATACCGTCGCCCGCATGAAAGAACTCGCCATGAATACGCTGGTCGACCGGTTGGCCGCGCTGACGCCCGAGCGGCTGCGCGGCATTCGCCGCGGTATAGAAAAAGAAAGCCTGCGCGCGCTGCCCGACGGGCAACTGGCCCTGACGCCGCACCCAGCGGCGCTGGGTTCGCCGCTGACGCACCCGCGCATCACCACCGACTTCAGCGAATCGCAGCTCGAACTGATTACCGGCGCGCACCCCAGCGTCGATGCCGTGCTGGGCGAGTTGACCGAAATCCACCAAATCGTCTACCGCGAACTTGCCGCGCTCGGCGACGAGATGCTGTGGGTATCCAGCATGCCGTGCCGCCTGCCCACCGACGAGACCATTCCGTTGGGTCGCTACGGCAGCAGCAACGTCGGTCGCGCCAAAAGCGTTTACCGCATGGGCTTGGGGCATCGCTATGGGCGGCGCATGCAGACCATATCGGGCATCCACTACAACTGGTCGCTGCCCGGCGCTGGCAGCGACGACTACTTCGGCCTGATCCGCAACTTCCGCCGTAACGCGGTGGTGCTGCTGTACCTGTTTGGCGCCTCGCCAGCGGTATGTTCCAGCTTCGTCGCCGGGCGCGAGCACGAGCTTGAGCCGCTGGGCAAGCACGCCATGTACCTGCCACACGCCACCTCGCTGCGCATGGGCCGGCTGGGCTACCAGAGCGACGCCCAGGCCCAACTGGCGGTCAGCTACAACAGCCTGGACAGCTACGCCGCCTCGCTGGAAGAAGCGCTCACCTGTCCCTATCCGCCGTATGAGGCGATAGGTATCCAGAACCCCGGCGGCGACTACAACCAACTGGCCACCACACTGCTGCAAATCGAAAACGAGTTCTACGGCACCATGCGGCCCAAGCGCGTCATTGCGCCCGACGAGCGTCCGCTGCACGCGCTGCGCCAGCGCGGCGTCGAATATGTCGAAGTGCGTCTGATGGACCTGGACCCGTTCGAGCCCATCGGCATCAGCGCGGGCACGGCGCGCTTTCTCGATTTGTTTCTGCTGCACTGTCTGCTCGCCGACAGTCCGCCCGACACGCAGCAAGAAATCGCCGCCCTCAAGGCCAACCAGCACTTGACCGCCGCGCGTGGCCGCGAACCGGGCCTGAGCCTGCGCCGCCACGGCAGCGACGTGACCCTGGCCAACTGGACAGGCGAGCTACTTGTCGAACTGGCTCCCATCGCTACCGTCATGGACGCCGCCCACGGAGGCGGCGCTTACGTCGAAGCGCTGGCCAAAGCGCAAGCAATGCTGGCCGCCCCCGAAACCCTGCCTTCGGCGCGCGTGCTGCAAACCATGCGGCGCGAGCACAGCAACAGTTTCATCGCCTTCGCGCGCCAGCGCTCGCTGCAAGCCCGCGCCGCCTTGTCGGCCATACCGCCGACGTCCGCACTGCAAACCCGTTTCGATCAGTTGGCTGCCCAATCCGTGGCCGAACAAACGCGCATCGAGGCGACGGACCGCATGTCGTTCGAAGACTACCGGCTCGAATACACCTCGCCCGCGCGCCTGGGCTGAGAGCCCGTGAATGAATTCAGCGCGTCCGAGCAGCTCGCCTGCAACGTGTCTGATCTAGGCGCAAAGCGCAGCAATACCTCAAGACGTGCCGGCGCACGGGAACTTATTGCCTCATGCCCTAAACTTAGTTTCCATGCGTCCCGTTTTATCGACGATAGCCTCCGACGGCGTCGGCGGCGTTTCGGTGCCTGGGCGGCATCGCCTGTCCTGGTTCAGACAGGATCGTTTTGTGCACCTGGTGCCGTTGGCGACGGTACTGCTTTTTTTGGCGGTAGTCATTTCCGCGTTCTGGTACCTGCGCTTGGAGGAAGTTCGTCGCGAGCAAGAGGCCGTCAAGCGCGACGTCGAATACGGCCAGCAGCGTCTGCGCTTGCGCCTGCTGGAGCGCCAGGAGCAATTGATGCGCTTGGCGCGCGATATTGCCAATCACGACATCGATCCGCTGCGATTCGGCTTCCACGCCGAGTCGCTGGCGATGCAGTATCCCGAATTGCTGGTGCTGAGCTGGATTGGTAAACACGGCCAGGTCATTATCGTGCGAACCTCACCCAGCATCAACGCGCCACGCGATTGGATGACCGACGGCGCGCTAAAAGCCGGCGAAACCAAAACCAACTACGACTTGGCGCGCGATCTGTTGCAGCCGGTTTATTCGCAGCCGGTAGCCGTGGGCGATGGCGTACCCGTGCTGCAACTGCACATACCCTTTACCTTTGACGGTCGGTTCGCGGGCGAATTGCTGGCCGAGTATTCCATTGACGCTTTACTACGTTATGGCGTGCCTTCGGAAATTTTGGCCAAGTACGCCGCCGCACTGCTTGACAGTAAGGGGCAGATACTGGCTGGACAAAGCATCCCGGATCGGTCGGACATTTCTGATCAATTGCCCTGGGCAGCCAAGGTCAATGAGTTCGAGACCCCGGTTTCGCCGGTCGGCAATGGTCTGATCCTGCGCATCCAAGCTTGGCGCACCTCGCAAAGCGTGCTGGGCAACGCGCTGTTTTGGTTGGCAGCGACGCTATCGGTTCTGACAGTATGGATGCTGCTGTACAACTGGCATCAGACGCGTCGGCGCCAGCAGGCACAAGCGGCGCTGCAAACGGAAACCGGCTTTCGCCGGGCGATGGAAAACTCCATGCTCACCGGTATGCGGGCGCTGGACTTGCAAGGCCGCATCAGCTACGTCAACCCGGCTTTCTGTCAAATGACCGGTTGGAGCGAGAGTGAACTGATCGGTCAGTCCGAGCCTTTTTCATACTGGCCCGAAGCGGACCGCGAAACGCTGACCATGCGGCTGGCCGAGGAACTGAGCGGCACCGCCGACACGGCAGGCTTTCAGATGCGCGTCAAGCGCAAAGACGGCTCCCTGTTCGACGCCCGTCTGTACGTGTCGCCGCTGATCGACGCTGCCGGCAAGCAGACCGGTTGGATGGCGTCGATGACTGACATTACCGAGCCGAATCGCGTGCGCCAGCAATTGGCAGCGTCCTACCAACGCTTCACCACGGTGCTGGAAGCACTGGACGCCTCGGTGTCGGTGGCGCCGCTGGGCAGCAAGGAACTGCTGTTTGCCAACAAGCTGTACCGGCAGTGGTTTGGCGATACCTCGTCCGGTCACATGAAGCTGGTAATGCGCGCCAGCACACTGCCGCGGCACGACGCCAGTGAAAGCCTGGACGCGGTCGACACACTGGCCGGCTTGCCGTTGGACAGTCTGGCCGCCTCGCCCGCCGCCGAACAAGACGAGGTGTACATCGAGCGTCTGGACAAATGGCTGGAAGTGCGCTCGCGCTACCTCCACTGGGTAGACGGACGGCTGGCGCAACTGGTCATCGCCACCGACATCACCGCCCGTCGCCGCGCCGAGGAGCAGGCCGCCGCTCAGGCCGACCGCGCACAAACCGCCAGCCGCCTGATCATCATGGGCGAAATGGCCTCCAGCGTAGCGCACGAGCTGAACCAGCCGCTGACGGCGATCAGCAATTACTGCACCGGCATGATCTCGCGCGTGCGCGGCGGCGGCATCGGTTCAGAGGACTTGTTAACCACGCTCGAAAAAACGGCTTGGCAGGCGCAACGCGCCGGTCAAGTGGTGCAGCACATTCGCAACTTCGTCAAACGCAGCGAGCCGCAGCGCCAATGGTCAGAGGTTCCGGCGATGATCGAACAGGTGGTGGAGTTGGCGGAAATCGAACTGCGCCGCCGCCAAGTCCGGCTCACTCACCACGTCGACGCCAACCTGCCGGCGCTGTTTGTCGACCCGATCCTGATTGAGCAGGTATTGATCAATCTGATCAAGAACGGCGCCGAATCGGTTGAAGCCGCACAACGCTCGCCGAACAACCGCGTAGTTGACTTGCGGGTCACGCAGCGCGGCGTGGCCGGCATGGCGGCTGTGCAATTCGTAGTTGCCGACACCGGCAGCGGACTGGCGCCAGAGGTGCTCGACCACCTGTATGAGGCGTTTTTCTCCACCAAGAACAAAGGACTGGGAATCGGACTCAACCTGTGCCGCTCGATCATCGAATCCCACCAGGGCCGGATCGCGACCGACAACCTCTACAATGCGGGCCAGATAGCGGGTTGCCGCTTCATCTTTTGGGTTCCGGTCAGCCCGTCGCTGGGCACGTCCGCCTTGCCCAGTCACAGCAACAAAGTAGTCGTATGAGCCTGATTCCCAAGCGTGGCACGGTGTATGTCATCGATGACGATGAGGCTGTTCGGGATTCGGTGCAATGGCTGCTCGAAGGCCAGGACTTCCAGACACGCTGCTTCGAATCAGCCGAGGCTTTTTTGGCCCGTTACGATCCGAGCGAGGTGGCCTGCGCGCTCATTGACATCCGTATGGACGGCATGAGCGGGCTGGAATTGCAAGACCGGTTGATTGAGCGTCATTCACTGCTGCCGATTGCCTTCATCACCGGCCACGGCGACGTTCCGCTAGCGGTCGACACAATGAAAAAAGGCGCGCTGGATTTCGTCCAGAAACCGTTCAAGCAAGATCAGCTTGTACTCTTGGTCGAGCGCTTACTGGAACAAGCGCGCGTCAATTACGCCAAACATCAGCAGGTCACCAACCGCAACGCGCTGCTGGCCAGATTGACCGGCCGCGAATCGCAAGTGCTTGAGCGCATCGTCGCCGGACGGCTGAACAAACAGATGGCCGACGATCTGGGCATCAGCATCAAAACGGTGGAAGCGCACCGCGCCAACATCATGGAAAAACTCGGCATCAGCACCGTGGCCGACCTATTGAAGATTGCCCTCGGCTAAAGCCGGTGATGCGTTTGGCGTGCAATATTGCCGATGGCCTGCCGCCGCTCATACTTTCACATGAAACCGCGCCCTGAGAGCCTGTGAAAAAAACCGCCTAAAGCCCGCTCATGCCTTCAAAACACGCCGGGTTTTTTCACAGGCTCTGACTCTAAGACACTCGAGTCTGGCGCTCCGCCACGTCGCGGTTCATGCCAGACGCCAGACTTTCAACGATATTAGCCATGACCGCACAACTCATCGACGGCAACGCCCTGGCACGCCAGGTACGCACTGAAGTAGCTGGGCGCGTGGCCGCCCTCAAGCAGCGCGGCATCACGCCGCATCTGAGCGTGATTCTGGTCGGTGACAACCCGGCCAGCATGGTCTACGTGCGCAACAAGGTAGCCGACAGCGAACAAACCGGCCTGAAGGCAACGTTGGAGCGATACCCGGCGGCGTTCGCGCAAGCCGAACTGCTGGCGCGCATTCGCGCGCTGAACGTCGATCCTGATGTTCATGGCATCCTGGTACAACTGCCGCTACCGCCGCACATGGACGCGCAAGCCGTCATCGAAACCATCGCGCCGGAAAAGGACGTGGACGGTTTTCACGTCGCCAGTGCCGGCGCGCTGATGATCGGCCGGCCCGGTTTTCGCCCTTGCACGCCCTATGGCTGCATGCGCATGCTCGACAGCATCGGCTATAGCCTCAAGGCCAAGCACGCGGTCGTCATTGGCCGCAGCAACATCGTTGGCAAACCGATGGCGTTAATGCTTTTGGCCCAAAACGCCACCGTCACCATCTGCCACAGCGCCACGCTCGATCTGGCGCATCACACGCGCGATGCCGACGTTGTCGTCGCCGCCGTCGGCAAGCGTAACGTGCTTACCGCCGACATGGTCAAGCCCGGCGCGGTCGTCATCGACGTGGGAATGAACCGCGACGATCACGGCAAGCTCTGTGGCGACGTCGACTTCGCTGGCGTCAGTCAGGTCGCCGGTTGGATCACCCCCGTGCCCGGTGGTGTCGGCCCCATGACCCGAGCCATGCTGCTGGTCAACACCATCGAAGCGGCGCAAACCGCCCACCAGACCGGTAGTAAATAGCTTCATCCGCTTGCCGCAAAACAGAACCATCCGCAGCGGGCGGCACAGCCGCTTAGGCGCTAACTTAAAGCCCCTTCCCCCAATGGAGGAAGGAGCAAAATCAGATTCAATGACACAATCGAGCGCGTTTTCATCACGATCCGCTTCGCCGCGGATGATTTTTCATAGAAAGGGATTGCCATGCCAATGAAGAGCTTCATCACTCAAACCGCCGTCGTCAGCTTGGGCGCGGCGGCTATTTTGCTTGGCGGCTGCGCCGGCATGACTGAAACGCAGCGCAATACGGCTATCGGCGCCGGTGTTGGCGCGGTGGCTGGTGGACTCATCGGCGACGGACGCGGCGCGCTCATAGGCGCCGGCGTCGGCGCATTAGGCGGCTACGCCTGGTCGCAATACATGATCAACAAAAAAGCTGAAATGGAGCGCGCCACCGCCGGTACCGGCATCCAAATCACGCAGACAGCGGACAACCGGTTACAGGTAAACGCGCCAAGCGACATTTCGTTTGCGGTCAACAGTGCGGAAATCCAGCCACGGTTGCGCCCGGTGCTCAATCAATTCGCCAACGGTCTGGGTGAGCAACAAGGCGTTGAAATCAGCATTGTCGGCCACACCGATTCCACCGGCACTGATGCCATTAACGACCCGCTGTCGCTGAATCGAGCCAACAGTGTGCGCAATTACCTGGCAAGTAGGGGTATTGATCCTCGCCAAATCGTCATTCAGGGGCAAGGTTCCCACCAACCGATTGCCAGCAATGGCACCGTAGAGGGCAGGGCGCGAAATCGCCGGGTCGAAATTTATCTGGGGCAGCGCATCGGCTGAGGCACCGCCCTCGGGTCACCGAAAACAAAGCACTGGCGAGTCCCCCGCGGACTGCCGGTATATGCGTGTTTGCGATTCGCTCCTTCAGCCGCGAAACCGTACCCCTAATCCCGGATACGCTTTCCATACCTTGTAAAACCGCGCAAGCGTTCGTCCGGCTTGGCCCATCTTTTTTGGATTGACGCAACGCTAGCCCCATTGCTTGACTGGAGCGTGGCCGCCCATGCCAGCTCCTCGCCTACAATATACCCAGGCCTGGATACAAAGTGAGGCTTTGGTAGTTTGTCATTCAAACTGAATACCGACAATGTGGCTTATACACCTTCGTTGCGCAATCACGGTTTCAGCCCTCAGTGCATGTGTGAGCGGTTGTAATTCGCTGTATTCAGAGGGAGTAACCACTGGCGCAGGAATTGCTGGCGCCGCAATCGCTGGCAAAGTGACCGATAACGCGGCTGCGGCAACGGGTATCGGTTTGGGCGTGGTAGCCGCGGCGAAAGCCGGCGTGCAATACACCCAACGGGTTGTGCACCAGCAAACCCAGGACTCGATTGCGGCGGCCGCTGCCGCCTTGAGCCTGGGCGAAGTCGCGAACTGGAGCGTTTCTCATACGATGCCGATTGAAGAAGACGAGCAGGGCCGGGTTACGGTCAGCCGCACAATCAGCAAGGGCCAATTGGAATGCAAGGAAATCGTTTTTTCAGTTGACGTCGCCGCAACCGCAAAAACGCCCGCCTCTAGCGCCTTTTATGTAGGCGCGATTTGCAGAGACGGCGATAAATGGAAATGGGCGTCGGCGGAACCTGCCACCGAACGCTGGGGATCGCTGCAATGAGTCTGCACCGGACACTAGCGCTGCTTGCGTGCACAAGCGCTATCGGCCTGAGCGCCGGGTGTGCGCCCATAGGCGCCGCTGGTGGCGCCATCGCGGGAATTACCTCGGGAGCGGCAACAACCAACCCGGCGGTCGGTATCGGCGTGGGCATTGCGGTTCAAGCGGCGATTGATGAAACGCTCAACTACTACATGCGTGGTTTGCGCCAAGACCAGCAAGACGCGATCGCGCAACTGGCTGGAAACATGCTGGTGGGCGAGTCCATGCCCTGGCGGGTAAAACACAAACTGCCGCTTGACAACGGTCATGGTGAAGTCCGCGTGACGCGCATGTTCGATACAGCGCTGGCGCAATGCAAGGAGTTTGTGTTTTCCCTGGTTGATGGCGAGCAGCCGGATGCCAAGGCCGCGTGGTTTGTTGCTACTGCCTGCCAGCAAACCCAGGGCTGGAAGTGGGCCTCGGTGGAGCCTGCGGTAGAGCGCTGGGGAACGCTGCAATAAAGCCGCGATACCCTGACCGTACCATTGATTACCGCATTCCATGACCAAGGCCAGAAAAGAGAAAAACCCAAAACCCGCCTCGCTCTCATGAGGCGGCGGTTTATCCATGACCGCATTGCACAATACCGCGGCTGGTGCCATCCAGCTTCGAGACCTCGATGCCGTGGCCGCCAACTTGCATCGGCGCTATACCGGGGTCACCTCGACGGTGAATGCACTCGTTGCCTGCCAATGCACCGAAATGCGCATTGCGGCAATGGGTTGGGCGTTGGCGCCCTCAATTGCCCGTGTTCCTTTGCGACAGCTTTTCACCCAGGGATGGTCAAAGCCGCCGACTTTCGGCAAACGCATCTGGCACGCCCGGCGCAACGATGAAATGATCGTCGGCATCCTCCTGCGCCACATTTTGCGCCAGCCGTGGAAGCTTGTCTTCACCAGCGCAGCGCAACGCAGCCACACCGCGTTCACACGGTTTCTATTGCGTCGCATGGACGCCGTTATCGCCACTACCACGCAAGCAGCGGGCTATCTGAATGTTCCTTCACGTGTGATTAACCACGGTGTGGACCTGCAACGTTTCGCGCCCGCCGCCGACCGTGAAAATGCTTGGCGCGAAACCGGCCTGCCCGGACGGTATGGCATTGGCACATTCGGCCGCATCCGCAAGGAAAAGGGCACGGATATTTTTGTGCAATCGATGATTGAACTACTGCCGCGTCATCCCGATTGGACCGCCGTGATTTCCGGTTGGTGCGCGCCGAAAGATCAGCCATTTTTGGAACAACTCCGGCAAAAAATTGCTGCTGCCGGGCTGGAAAAGAGGATTGTTTTTCTGGGCCTGCTGCCAACGCAAGAGGTGCCCGCCTGGTTTCGACGCGTGACAATCTACGTCGCCCCCATGCGTTGGGAGGGTTTTGGTTTGACGCCTCTTGAAGCAATGGCCTCAGCCGCCGCCGTGGTTGCCACACGCACAGGCGCGGCCGAGATACTGGTTGAGCACGACGTCACGGGTTTTATCGTCGAGCCTGGAAATTTTCAGGCTGTTACACAAGCGGTCGAACGCTTGATGATCCACCCGCAACGCGCCATGCAAATGGGAATCGCCGGACGCCAAAAAGCGCAAAGCGCGCACGATCTGCTACAGGAAGCGCGCGCCATCAACGCAGTTTATCGTGAAGTTGGCGGCGCGCGCGGCACTTGATCGAGAAAACCGGGCGCGGCGGCGACGGCTTGGCGCGTTGTCGGCGACGTTCTGCCATGCCAGATCAAAGGGCCGGCCCCGGCGGTGATGGAAGAGCAACCGTCATTGCCGCCCCAGTTCACACTCGCTCGATCTGATCTGCCGTGCTCGACTTCTCTTCGTCTGCCCGCGCATCCGCAGCCTGCAATTGGTTTTCTATATCCTTCAGACCGCTCTGAACAAGGCTGATGATTATTACCCATGCAATGAAGCCGAGCGTGAAATGCCACCACCAGCTTACGTTCCCGAGAGAATTCCACGTGAAATGAAGGAGTACCGGAGCCGCAAATAATTTCAGGAATTCCGCAGAGGTGAGCGCTTCAAAAGCCGAACCATGCTTGCGCCTTGCAGCCCAATAAGCGGCGCTGGTGATTGCGGTCCACGCGATATGACACAACGGGGTGAACACCGCTCGGGTGATGGTGACAATCATCATTCGTTCCAGGTTGATAGCGCCCTTTTCCTGAAATCCATATAGGAGCACATAGCCGATGGACTCAAAGGCCGCGAACCCTGTTCCAACCGCAGCGCCAAGCAATAAGGCATTCAACCGATAGGGATAGTAATTTACCGGGAGTAAAGCCAGCAAAAATATGACCGTGGCAAGCTTGGCAGACTCCTCAAGTATACCCGCTGCACCGCTGCCAAGAATAGAATACAAATCCGTCGTTGCATTCAGTATCAGCGTTAATAACAGTGAAACTGTTCCGCCGGCAAGTACGAATGAAAAAACACGATAGATTGACACGTTTCTCGGTGTATTCAGTTCAAAAAACAATAGCAATGTCACCAGTGGCATCGTGAATGAACCAAGGATCATGGCTCCCGGAAGAAGTTTTATGTTCTGGGTTGTATAAACCATCGCGGAAAACAGAACAAACAACAGTAGACCGGCTATGAATACGCGAAAAAACACCCACGGAGTAGGAAATTTTTTCATTTCATCATTTAAAGCCGGCGTTGTCATGCTGGAACCCACTGAGAAAATATTCTCAATTTCTTCCGGCTGATGTCTGGTAAATGTTTCTGAAAACAGGTGGGACAGCGAGAATTGCTCGATCCGCTCCAGCCCTAGACGCGTGGTGATGAAATCCAAAAGCGGATTGCTCGGCGCGGATGCAGAGCCTGGCGGAGAACTGTCCCGTGGCGGTGAAGCGGCTTGTTGTCCAGAGGCTGTGCGTCCCTGCGGCGGAGCCTGCAAAAGGCGCGATTTTTCCGCGTTGAACTCTTCTTCCGTGATAGCGCCTGAAGCCCGCAACTCGGCTAGCTTTTCAAGCAGATGGAGGGTATTGATGTTTGGCATTTGGGCGCCTCAGGATGATTTGGTGGCACTCAAAGTGATGGCCTTCTGTTGTGCGAATTCCTCATCGGTCAATATGCCTTTGGCATGGAGTTGAGCAAGGCGAATGAGCACTTCAATTTGATCTTCCGGGGTGGAGTGTTGTAGTGAAATCAGAGGATCAGGGCCAAAGTGATTATCACCTCGTGTACCTCTGAGGAACAGCATGGCCAGGGCCATCGGCGGAAACAATAGCCACCTGGCCGAACAATTACAATCATGCAGCCGTCGCACCCATATGGAAAGAGAGGGTATGAATGTAACTATATATACGGCTGCGCTTAAAATATGTATTGGAAGTATCTGTCTAGGATTCAAATTGACGATCAGATTGATAATCAAATTGAATCTCACATCCAGCACGAGAGCCACAAACCAAAATATTGCTATGAACAGATAAAAATTCCAAAACTCACTACGGCTTGCGCGCCCTCTCCACTGGAAATAGCGACGAAATCCAGACTTTATTGCAGAAAAAAAATTCATGAGACGCCACCATGAATTCTAGTAGCATGTTTTTTCATTTTATACCCTTTTGGATTTTTCCCCATTCCCATCCAATCCTTCCCTTGAAAGGAGTGTGGGATGGGGCAACGAGCATTGCATTGCACAAGCCACGAACAGGAACCTTTTCTTCCGTTCGTAGAGTTATAACATATTGATTCAATTTTCGAGATTTTCGTTATTGAATCCCGTAGCGCGAACAAAGGTAACAACGCCAATCCTGACGCTCGTGATTCACACCAATGCCAAACATCGCTTGCGTACAGTCCGAGCTTGCGGGTAGCGGGGCCTACGTACAGCGCTAGAGCGGTGCCAACAATAACACACTTTTGAGTGCAGACAAAGGATTCAGGAGAAAATGCCGGATTTTTACATTTTGCAACAGATATGCGCATTTTTTTCATTTCGGCTTTGAAGCCCTTTCTGTCGCGCGCCTCACGGTTTTCTATCGTCATTCCCGCGAAGGCGCATGGGTGCTAACCTAAGCTCAGTCATTCCCGCCTTCGCGGAAATGATGGCGGTATATGTGAATCGCCATATGAAACCTTTGTCTTATTCGGGTTCCTGGGGGAGGCATGGGTAGGGGGCAGCGGCCTCGAAAGCACGCACGCGGCACATGTTTGATGTGCTGGCGACTCCCATTGCGGCCTTCCCCAAAAGATACAAGGGGTCAATTCAAGCGCACATCACTTTGAACCTAGAAATGGTAGTTGACCGCTTGTTACCCTCTAGAAAGCCGTATGGTATGAATACTGACTTTCGGGCCTTCGATCACTTTTACCGCTTGGGTGAGCGCGCTACGCACCCGATCAGGCCGCCCTCGGGCGCGTCCAACTACCGTTTCTAGGTTGAATCGTACCCCACCCTCAGGACTGCATGAAGTGTCGCCTACAATGTAAGGTTTTGCAGGACTCTTGCGTCCTGTGACGGCGTCTTTTAAAGCGCCAGCGCTCATGCCCGCCAAACGATCCGCCACACCCAACCGCGGTTTCCGCATCGCCGACCAGATACAACGCGATCTGGCCGAGTTGATCGCGCGCGAGTTGAAGGACCCGCGTGTCGGCATGCTCACGCTGCAAAGCGTGGAAGTCTCGCCCGACTACGCGCACGCCAAGGTGTATTTCAGCCTGCTGGCGGGCGATCCCCAGCAAACCGAAGAGGCGCTGAACCACGCCGCCGGCCACCTGCGGGCCGGGCTGTTCAAGCGCCTGCGCATCCACACCGTGCCAACGTTGCATTTCGTCTTTGATCCCACGACCGAGCGCGCCGCTGATATGAACGCGCTGATCGCCAAGGCCGTGGCTTCGCGCTCCAGAAACGAAGAATCGACGTGAGCGCTGCGACTCGTGCACGGGTGCAGCGCCGCCCCGTGCATGGGGTGCTGCTACTCGACAAACCGCTGGGACTGTCCAGCAACCAGGCACTGCAAAAAGCCAAATGGCTGCTGCGCGCCGAAAAAGCCGGACACACCGGCACGCTCGACCCACTGGCCAGCGGCGTGCTGCCTCTATGTTTTGGCGCGGCGGCCAAGTTCAGCCAAACTCAACTGGAGGCCGATAAAACCTACGAGGCCACGATTGCGCTGGGCGTGACCACCACCACCGGTGACGCCGAAGGCGAGGTGGTTGAGCAGCGCCCCGTGCCGCCCATTACCGCCGTCCAACTGCAAGCCGTGCGCCAGCGTTTCACGGGCCGCATCACGCAACTGCCGCCGATGTACAGCGCGTTGAAGAAAGACGGCAAGGCGCTGTATGAATATGCGCGTGATGGAGTGAAGGTGGAACGCGCGCCGCGCGAGGTGATGGTGTTCAGGCTGGATGTCTTTTCCCCTCGCCCCCTTGGGGGAGGGGCAGAGGGGGTGCGCCACGCGAGCGATGTTTGCGGCATAAACGCCGCTGGCCCCCATCCCAACCTTCCCCCAGAGGGGGAAGGAACGATATTCCCTCCCTCTTTTGGGGAGAGGGAGCAATCCCGTTTTACGGCTACCGCCCAAGGGGAAAATAAGCCATCTCTCCACATCACCGCCACGGTCAGCAAAGGCACCTACATCCGCACGCTGGGCGAGGACATCAGCGCGGCACTGGGCTGCGGCGGGCATTTGAGCCGGCTACGCCGCATCGCTACCGGGCCGTTCGGCATCGGCCAATGCGTCACGCTCGACGCGCTGGAGGCCATGACCGAAAACCAGCGGCTGGCCTGTCTGCTGCCGGTCGAATCGCTGGCGGCAGGCCACGTGCGCGTGGTGCTGGACGAGCAGGACGCGGGGCGTTTTCTCTCCGGCCTACGCCGGCGCGGCGCTTGGCCCGATGCGCCAGCGGTCGCGGTTTTCGGGCCGCCTTTGAGCGGGGCAGGGCAGGGGGGGGCCGTTTTTCTCGGCACGGCGCACATTCAAGCCGGTGAACTGATTCCGGCGCGCCTGCTTAATCCGCTTGAAATTCAGCAAATCCTGCAACAGCATTTTTCATTGTCAACACCATGAGCAAGCAAATCCGCAACATCGCCATCATCGCCCACGTCGATCACGGCAAGACCACGCTGGTCGATCAACTGCTGCGCCAAAGCGGAACGTTCCGTGCCCACGAGAAGGTCGATGAGCGCGTGATGGACAGCAACGTGATCGAAAAAGAGCGCGGCATCACCATCCTGGCCAAGAACTGCGCCGTCAACTGGCAAGGCACGCACATCAACATCGTCGATACGCCTGGCCACGCCGACTTTGGCGGCGAGGTCGAGCGCGCGCTGTCAATGGTTGATGGCGTATTGCTGCTGATCGACGCGCAAGAAGGCCCGATGCCGCAGACGCGCTTCGTCACCAAGAAGGCGCTGGCCCTCGGCCTGAAGCCTATCGTCGTCGTCAACAAGGTGGACAAGCCCGGCGCGCGGCCCGACTACGTGGTCAACGCCGCGTTCGATTTATTCGACAAACTCGGCGCCAACGAAGAACAACTGGATTTTCCGGTCGTTTATGCCTCGGGCCTGAACGGCTGGAGCGCGCTGGAGCAGGGCGAGCCGGGCGAGCAATGGGGCGACGACTTGAGCGCGCTGTTCCAGACCATCTTGCAACACGTGCCCGCGCACCGGGGCGACCCGGCGGCGCCGTTGCAGTTGCAGATCAGCTCGCTCGACTATTCCAGCTTCGTCGGCCGCATTGGGGTAGGGCGCATCAATGCCGGCACGCTGAGGCCCGGCATGGACGTGCTGGTGATGGAAGGCGAGGGCGGCAAGCAAACCAAGGGCCGCGTTAATCAGGTGCTGAAGTTCGAGGGGCTGGAGCGCGCGCCCGCCAGCGAGGCCGGGCCGGGCGACATCGTGCTGGTCAACGGCGTTGATGCCATCGGCATCGGCGTTACTTTGACCGACCCCACCAACCCGCAACCGCTGCCCATGCTGCAAGTGGACGAGCCGACGCTGACCATGAATTTCTGCGTCAACACCAGCCCGCTGGCCGGACGCGAAGGCAAGTTCGTCACCAGCCGCCAGGTGTGGGATCGGCTGCAACGCGAGCTGCAAGGCAACGTCGCCTTGCGCGTGCAGGAAACCGCCGAGGACGGCGTGTTCGAGGTCTCGGGCCGCGGCGAGTTGCACTTGACTATTCTGCTGGAGAACATGCGCCGCGAAGGCTACGAACTGGCCGTCGGCAAACCGCGCGTGGTGCTGCGCGAGGTGAACGGCGAGCGACATGAACCCATCGAATTGCTGACGGTGGATGTCGAAGAGCAGCACCAAGGCGGCGTCATGCAGGCGCTGGGCGAGCGCAAGGGCGAGCTTACCCACATGGAGCCTGATGGACGCGGCCGCGTGCGGCTGGAATACCGCATTCCGGCGCGCGGCTTGATCGGCTTTCAAAACGAGTTCCTCAACTTGACACGCGGCACGGGCCTTGCCAGTAACATCTTCGATGGCTACGAGGCGTTTCGCGGCGACATCGCCAGCCGCAAAAACGGCGTGCTGGTCAGCCAGGACGACGGCGAGGTGGTGACCTACGCGCTCGGCAAGCTCGACGACCGGGGCCGCATGTTCGTCAAGCCGGGCGACCCGGTGTACGAGGGCATGATCGTTGGCATCCACAGCCGCGACAACGACATCGTCGTCAACCCCGTGCGCACCAAACAGTTGACCAACTTCCGCGTTAGCGGCAAGGAAGACGCCATCAAGATTACCCCGCCGATTTTGCTGACGCTGGAGTACGCGGTCGAGTTCATTGAGGACGACGAGCTGGTCGAAATCACCCCCAAAAGCATCCGCCTGCGCAAGCGCCACCTAAAGGAGCACGAGCGTAAGCGGGCCAGCAGGGAGGCGGGGTGAGCGTTGGGTAAGTATCAGGTGCGCGGATTTCGGTGCGCCTCGACATACGAGCGCAACACCGCATTGATGCGGGTCTGGTACCGGCTTCCGGTGTGACGGAAGAAGTCCAGCACGTCCTGATCGATGCGCAGTGTGATTTGCTTCTTGGTGTGCGGGAAATCGACTGCCTTGACCCAGCCGGTATCCGGTAACGGCGGAATGTCGCTGAAGTCGATCTGGTCATCGGGCATCGCAGTCAATGCGGCCAGCCGCGCCTTCTGTTCATCGGTTATGACGGGCGGATTGTTGAGGTCAATGATTCGCGTCACGATATTGCTTTTGCTCATGGGGGGCGGCCTTTCGTGCAGAAATGATGCGGATGGTTTCTTCTTGCCGGATGGTGTATGTCACGGACAGTAGCGTCGGCCAGACAAGCCCGATGGTGGCCCACCGATCCTCGCCGTAGTCATCTATTAACATAATATGGATTGTATGAAGTGATATACGCTGTGTATGCGCGGGTGTCGCGGATTGAGGTACAGGTTCTCAGTGCAGCAAGTGTCCCCACAGCACCAAGGCTTCGCGTCCTTCGATCAATAGATCGACTTTCGCGCCCACCGGCAGCAATACCTTGGTGGATACGTGGCCGAACGGTAGCTTGGTCAGCACCGGCGTCTTGAGTTTGCCGCGCAGCCAATCGACCGCTTTGCCGAGCGAATAGCCGCGGTCGTGCGGCGTCAATCGATAGTCGTTAAATGACCCGAGCAAAATCGCCTTTTGCCGCGCCAGCACGCCAGCGTACAGCAGTTGCGCCAGTAAACGCTCGATGCGGTAAGGATGCTCGCCCACGTCTTCCAGAAACAGCACGCCCTCGTTTACCTCCGGCCACCACGGTGTGCCCAGCAGCGATGCCAGCATCGACAGATTGCCGCCCCATAAGGTCGCCTGATGCGCCAGATGACGCCGGCTCGCCAGCGCGGTGACATCGGCAGCCGGCAGACGCCAGCCGGTGCCTTCGGTGCGGCCACTTACCAGGTCGTCAAAGCAGGCCAGCATGATCTCGTCCGGCCCAGATGGGACAGACGCGTCGCCGGGGCCTTCGGGCAAATCATCGCCACTGCGAGCGCCGAATCCTTCGCACAAAGCCGGCCCGGCCCAGGTCACGCCACCGGTGCTGGCCAGCAGCGCCAATTGAAGCGCCGTGAAGTCAGAAAAGCCGACGAATCGGGTGCCTCGGTCGATGGCGCGAGTAATGGTTTTATATGACAGCGTCGGCAGCAGGCGCGTCAGGCCGTAGCCGCCGCGCGTGGTCAGCGCCACGTCGGCGCCGCTGGCGACAGCACGGGCAATGGCGGCCAGGCGCGTGGCGTCGTCGCCAGCAAAGCGCTGCCAATGGGCGAGCGCGGCGGGATCGATCTCGACGTCATGTCCCAGGGTGCGCAAGCACCGCACGCCGCGGCGAAAGGCGGCGCGGTCGCGCACCGCACCGGAAGGTGAATAAACGTAGATGTGAGCCATGAGATGGTGTTTATAGACAAAAATGCGCCAGCGCGCGTTCGGCGATCTGGCGCCCATCACGCTCGGGCGTGAAATGACCGGTTTGTGGCAACACCCACAATGGCGGGCAGCCCCGGATGTTGGCGTGCAGCGCACGCATCGCCTTCTCGCCCAGCGCCGTGTCTTGCGCGCCGACGGCCAGCAGGCTTTGGCCGTTCCATTGCTCGCGCCAGAATCGGCGCGCGGCGCGCGATAACACCGCGCCTTCGTCATCGAGACGCTGCGCAACCATTGCGGGAAAGGCGCGCGTGGCGACGCGGTGGCCAGCGTCGGGAAACGGCGCCGTGTAAGCCGCGCATTCTGCGGGCGAGATTTGCGGGTTGTCGCGCGCCAGCAGCCGGGCGATGTCGAACGCGGGTTTGCGGACGCACATTTCGCGCCAGGCGAGAAAGCCTGCCGGCAGTGGCTGTTCACCCGTGGCCAACAGGGTGTTCATCGCCAGCAGGCCGTGATAGCGCGTGGGCGCGACCATTGGCAGCGTCAGCCCAAGCAGGCCGCCCCCGCCCTGCACCACCAGCACGACGCGGCGCAGGTCGAGTCGCTCAATCAGTTGCAGCAACACGTCGCGGTGCCAGCCGAAGCGATGCGCCCTCCTCTTCTTGGGCTTGTCGCTTTTGCCAAAGCCAATCAGGTCAGGCGCGATCACGCGATGGCCGGCGGCGGCCAACACCGGGATCAGGTGGCGGTACAGGTAGCTCCAGGTGGGGTTGCCGTGCAGGCATAGCCAGCTCAGCGGCGCGTCTGGGGCGCCCTCGTCGAGATAGTGCAGCCGCAATCCATCCAGTGCTGGCAGGTCGCTGACGTAATGCGGCGACCAGGGGTAGCCGGGCAGGTCATCGAAGGTGCTGTCGGGCGTGCGTAACGCGTCCTCGCGCAACGGACTTGAATTGCCCCGGCGCGATTGAAAAAAATTGCGTAACAGCGCGGCGCATTCGCCGGCCAGCACGCCGCCTTGTACCAGGGTGCGGTGGTTCAGGCGCGGTTCGGCAAACAGGTTGGTCACACCGCCGGCCGCGCCGGTTTTCGGATCGGGCGCTGCGTATACCACGCGATCAAGCCGTGCGTGCAGCATGGCGCCGGCACACATCGCGCACGGCTCCAGAGTGACGTAGAGCGTGCAACCTTCCAACCGGTAATTGCCCAAGCGCGCGGCGGCGGCGCGCAGCGCGGTCACTTCAGCATGCGCGGTCGGGTCGTGCGCGGCAATGGACGCGTTACGCCCGGTGGCGATGATGCAACCGCCCCGCACTATCACCGCGCCCACTGGCACCTCGCCTACGGCGGCGGCGGCATGAGCCTCGGCCAAAGCCAACTGCATGGCGTGGTTGTCGTTGGCGACAACCTGGCCGATCAGCGCGTTATCCGCTTTCAAATTCATAGCAGATTACGCTTGGTAAAAATCAGTTGTGAGCGAGATCCAATTCAAATTGCTTGATTGATTACTCGCCTCGCTGACGGCTTACAACTGAATCGGTGTGATCTTGGCCGCGCCCACCGATGCGCCGGCTTCCAAGCCGATATTGGTCAGAATGAAGCTGGCTATCGGCTGCTGGATGGTCTGCGTATCGATGGAACCGTTGGCGCCCATATGACCAACCGCCACGGTAGCATCTACACCGGCGGTCCAGCCGTTGCTGGACTTGAACTTGTCCAGTGCATCCTTGGTGTTGAAGACGTAGATGATCGCTTTCGACTGACCGCCCGCCTGCCAGCCGATTGAGCCTGCGGTGGTGCTGTAGTAGCCGGTGATCTGGCCGCCCCCCTCACGCAGTGCGCCGCGGCCATATTCGGCGCCGACCACGAACGAACCACCGATCACGGACGGAAACACCAGCACTGCGGCTGAGCGCGACACCAGTTCGCCCGAACCGGGCACGACGGTGTATAGGCGCGTTAACGTCGCTTCGACGTCGCGATCCATTGTCGAGCGGGCTGAAGCGCTGGGAGCCTCGGAGCGGTTCAATGTGGTGGTGCAACCGGCCAAGGCGCCGCCCAAGCCCACGACGACGGCCAAAGCTGCGGAGCAAAAATTGAGATTGAGTTTGTGCATGAGGATGTCCTTTCTCTAAGGCGACGCCTCGCCCAGTCCCCGCAGATCAGCGTGTCTTCGGCTTGGGATCGTCCGCGAGGCGCAAAGCTTGAGCATACCGGGTGGGTATCGCGAGTATTTGCTTTCCAAGCAGGCCGTTTCACGAGCGAGGACACCTTTCGCCGCATGGGGCCGGATGAGGCGCTACCCCGATACTACTGCGTTACTTGACATCCTCTCCTGTCCAAGAGCCTGTTCACGGTTTTTTCGAGGCCGCGCAGATGTCTTTTCGGCGGCCGCCGAAAAGACGGCGGACAGGCTCTAAAGGAAGGAGATTCCAGATGGTGGGTGATACATGGATCGAACATGTGACCCCTGCCGTGTGAAGGCAGTGCTCTACCGCTGAGCTAATCACCCGTTTCGCGCGGAGGGCGAAACTGTTAAGTGTATCAGGAACGCGGTATGGCGGCTTGCCGCCATACAGTTTTGCCGCCGCTGTCTTTGTCAATCTGGGTCAGGCTTTGTTCGTGCGCGGCTTGTTCATCATCGTCGGCGTGGAGTACCGGCAGATCGAAACTGCCGAGGTCGACTTGTGCGCCCGCAAGGTTGATTGGACCAACGTCGCCGAGGTCGATCAACAGCGTCTCCTGGCCGCGAGTGAGGTTGATATAGACATCAGCCAACAACTCGGCGTCAAGCAGCGCGCCGTGCAGAGTACGGCCGGAGTTGTCTACGCCGAGACGGGTGCATAGGGCGTCCAGGCTGTTGCGTTTGCCGGGATAAAGCGCCTTGGCGATGCTTAGAGTGTCGGTGATTTTTTCGACGCAGTCGGTAATGGGCGGCTTGCCCAGGCGCTCAAGCTCGCGGTCCAGAAATCCAACGTCGAAGGCGGCGTTGTGGATGATGATTTCCGCGCCTTCAAGGTAGCGCAGGATGTCGTCGGCCAGTTCAGCGAACTTCGGCTTGTCGCGCAGAAAGTCGTTGCTGATGCCATGTACCCGGATGGCTTCTTCATCGCTGTCGCGCTCGGGGTTGAAGTACAGGTGCAGGTTGTTGCCGGTGAGTTTGCGCTCGATCAGCTCGACGCAGCCCAGTTCGATGATGCGGTCACCGGCCTCGGCGGACAGGCCGGTGGTTTCGGTGTCGAGGACGATTTGGCGGGTCATGCGTGTTTTTCTTTCGCGTGGTTGATCGAGTAGCGTGGGATTTCAATGATGAGATCTGCCTTGCCCACGATGGCCTGGCACGACAAGCGCGATTGCGGCTGCAAGCCCCAGGCGCGGTCAAGCAGGTCTTCTTCGTCTTCGTCCGGTGCGTCTAACGTTTCGTAGCCCTGGCGCACGATGACGTGGCAGGTGGTGCAGGCGCAACTCATTTCGCAGGCGTGTTCGATGGAGATGCCGTGTTCCAGAAGCGCCTCACAGATCGAGTCGCCGACGTCGGCCTGGATTTCGGCGCCAGCAGGAGCGTATTCAGGATGGGGCAAGATTTTGATGGTGGGCATTTTGTCATTTGTCATATCGAAAATCGTCCACGCGCTGGCCGGCCAATGCTTTTTGAATGCTGGCATTCATGCGCGCGGCGGCGAAAGCTTCGGCACCTTCGGCCAGAGCTTTGGTGGCGGCTTCGATGGTGGCGGCATCGGCGTCGTTGGTGATGCTGGCGCGCAGCGACTGCATCAGCGTGTCGATGGCGGCGCGCTCGGACGCGGTGAGCAGTGCGCCGTCGACGTTAAGCGCGCTTTGGGTGGCCAGCAGAAGACGATCAGCGTCCACGCGGGCCTCGATCAAGGCACGCGCCTGGGCATCGGCGGCGGCGGTGGCGAAGGAGTCTTGCAACATGTGGGCGATTTGTTCATCGCTCAGGCCGTAACTGGGTTTCACGTCGATGTGGGCTTCGACGCCGCTGGTCTGCTCGCGCGCGCTGACGCCCAGCAGGCCGTCGGCATCAACGGTGAAGGTGACGCGAATACGCGCCGCGCCAGCGGCCATCGGCGGAATACCGCGCAGCGTGAATCGCGCCAAGCTGCGGCAGTCCCGCACCTGATCGCGTTCGCCTTGCACGACGTGCAGGGCCAACGCAGTTTGACCGTCCTGATAGGTGGTGAAGTCTTGCGCCATGGCGACTGGGATGGTCTGGTTGCGCGGTACGATGCGTTCGACCAGGCCGCCCATGGTTTCTAGCCCAAGCGACAGCGGCGTCACGTCGAGCAGCAGCAGGTCGCCAGTACCAGCATTGCTAGCGCCGTTGCCGGCCAGTTGATCGGCTTGCACGGCGGCGCCCAAGGCCACCACTTCGTCGGGGTTGAGGTTGGTAAGCGGCTGGCATCCGAACAGGCCGGCCACTGCGCGCCGGATGACCGGCATCCGGGTGGAACCACCGACCAGTACCACGCCTTTGACGTCGGATGGCGCGAGCCGCGCATCGCGCAAGACGTCGCGCACGGTCGTCATGCAGCGCGCGGTGAGCGCGGCGGTGGCGGCTTCGAAGTCGGCTGCCTGCAAATCGAATTTGACGTCCGCGCCTGCGAGGCAGACATTGAAGACGACTGAATTGCCGACGCTCAATGCCTCTTTCGCGGCGCGCGCTGCCGTGTGCAACGCGGCTTTGTCGGTGGCGTTTTGCGCTTGCGCGCCGGTTCGTTCCAGCAACCAGTCGGCCAGCGCGCGGTCGTAGTCGTCGCCGCCCAGGGCGGAGTCGCCACCAGTGGCGATGACCTCGAACACGCCTTGCGTCAAACGCAGGATTGATACGTCGAAGGTGCCACCACCCAAATCAAACACCGCGTACACCCCTTCAGCGGCGTTGTCCAGCCCATAGGCGATGGCTGCCGCCGTGGGTTCGCTGATGAGGCGCAGCACGTGCAGGCCGGCCAGCCCGGCGGCGTCTTTGGTGGCCTGACGCTGCGCGTCGTCGAAGTATGCCGGCACGGTGATGACGGCACCGTACAGGTCTTGATCCAAAGTGTCCTCGGCGCGCTGGCGTAGCGTGGCCAAAATTTCGGCGCTGATTTCGACCGGTGATTTGCCGCCCTGTACGGTGCTCACCACCGCCATGCCGGGGCGCTCGAGCAGTGTGTAAGGCAGCTTGTCGCGCGCCGTGATGTCGCTCACCGCGCGTCCCATCAGCCGCTTGGCCGAAGCGATGGTGTTGCCGGCATCGCCGCAGGCATGGGCTAGCGCATCGTGGCCGATCTGCCGCCCTCCTCCTTGCAGATAGCGCACCACCGAAGGCAGCAGCACGCGGCCTTGTGCATCGGGCAGGCATTCGGCCACGCCGTGGCGCAGCGCGGCAACCAGCGAATGGGTAGTGCCCAGATCGATGCCGACTGCCACGCGCCGCTGGTGCGGATCGGGCGTCTGGCCGGGTTCGGAGATTTGCAATAGGGCCATGTGAGGTCGAGCGTTCAATGCTCAGCGTTCGAGTGTCGCACGCTTGCTTTCGATCTCATGGCTCAGCCGGTCGAAAAACATCAGTGCGCGCACCGACTGGGCGGCGGCGGGCCAGTCGGCTTCGATGTCGATCTGGCGCTCCAACTTCAATAGCAACTCGTGCCGCAGCGATTCGGATTGGCGCTTGATCGACAACATGCCGACGGTGCTTTCGGCGTCCTGAAGCGCCTCGCGCAACATCATTTGCTGTGTCAGAAACTCTGGCGGCATGACGGTGTTGCGCTCGGCATCGATGGCCGTGCCGTGCAGTTCACACAAATAGGCGGCGCGCGCCAACGGGTCGCTCAGGCGCTGGCGGGCCTGATTGATGCGCGCCGACCACTGCATCGCCACGCGTTGCGCCGCCGCGCCTTGGGTGGCGAAACGGTCTGGGTGTGCTTGACGTTGCAATGTTTTCCAGCGCGCGTCGATTTGCGTCGCGTCCTGCGCAAAGCGGACGGGCAGATCAAATAACTCGAAATCGGTGGATTGCAGGTTCATGCATTTGGCGTTGAGCGTCCCTATCGTTGAGCGTTGAGCATTGGGCGTGAAGTTCTCTTTAACAGGCAACGCCTCACCTCAAAATGAATCACGCTAAACGCTCAACCTCCCTTCAAACCCGGAACGATTCGCCGCAACCGCAACGGTCGCGCTCGTTCGGGTTGTTGAACTTGAAGCCTTCGTTCAGGCCCTCGCGCACATAGTCCAACTCGGTGCCGTCAATGTAGGCCAGACTCTTGGGATCGGCCATCAGCTTGACGCCGTGTTGCTCGAACAGCGCGTCCTCGGGCGCGGCCTCGTCTACATATTCCAGCTTGTAGGCCAAACCCGAGCAACCGGTGGTCTTGACGCCCAGACGCACACCCACGCCCTTGCCTCGTTTGGCAAGGTACTTGCTGATATGCCGTGCGGCGGCTTCGGTAAGGGTTATGGCCATTATTTTTTCAGCAAGGAATAATGCTCGATCCGGCAAGGCGCGGGGTGGCCGCCGTTCTTGCAAATGCCGTCCAAATGACGGTAGCGTAGCCACGCTATCCGGCCGCGTTTGGGCCACTGGCGCCGCGGCAGCGTGCGTTGGTAGTCCAGGCTTTCGGCTACGAAGTTAAGTCTCTGCCCCGCGCGTAATGCGCACCCTGCCCTGCCTTGCGCCACGACGTTCAGCACCGTGGCTTGCACGGCGTCGTTGCGATGGCCGGTGACTTTGATGCGCACATCGCACACCACCCAGTTGGCGGCGGACGCGGCGGCGGGCAGCGCGGCAACAAGCGCGGCAACAAGCGCGGCAAGCAAGGCGGCGATGCTCCGCAATGTCAGAGTTACTGGCATGGCTTTAGCTGCTCGGTTTTGAAAATACTGGGCCACGGCGAAATATCCAGGCTGGTTGGGCATGAGGTCGCGCCACGACGGTGTCAAGCCTGGTGCTTCTTGCGGTAGTCCTGCACCGCCGCTTTGATTGCGTCTTCGGCAAGAATCGAGCAGTGAATCTTGACCGGCGGCAGCGCCAGTTCTTCGGCGATTTGGCTGTTTTTCAGCGCGCCGGCCTGATCCAGCGTCTTGCCTTTGACCCACTCGGTCACCAGCGAACTGGAAGCGATGGCCGAACCGCAACCATAAGTTTTGAAGCGCGCGTCCTCGATGACGCCGGTATCCGGATTGACTTTGATTTGCAGCTTCATTACGTCGCCACAGGCCGGCGCGCCAACCATGCCGGTGCCCACGCTGTCATCACTTTTGTCGAAGCTGCCGACGTTGCGTGGATTTTCGTAGTGGTCGATGACTTTGTCGGAATAAGCCATGATGAACTCCTTCGTTTAGCGTTTGCGTGATCCGTTTTGAGGTGAAGCGTCGCCCATTAAAGAAGAGGTATTCACGCAAAACGATGCATTCAATGCGCTGCCCACTGCACCGCGGACATATCGACGCCTTCTTGATGCATCTCCCACAGCGGCGACAACTCACGCAGCCGAACCACGGTCTGACGAATCGACGCTATGGCGTGGTCGATGTCTTGCTCGGTGCTAAAGCGCCCGATGGTGATGCGCAGCGAGGAATGCGCCAACTCGTCACTCCGGCCCAAGGCGCGCAGCACGTAACTTGGCTCCAGGCTGGCCGAGGTGCAGGCCGAACCGCTGGATACGGCCAGCCCCTTCAAGCCCATGATGAGTGACTCGCCCTCCACGTAGTTGAAGCTCATGTTCACGTTCTGCGGCACGCGTCGCTCGGGGTGGCCGTTGAGGAACACCTCGTCGATTTGCATTAGCCCCCGCACCAGCCGGCGGTGCAATGCCCAAGCGCGCTCGTTGTCGCGCTCCATCTCGTCTTTGGCGATACGGAAAGCCTCGCCCATGCCGACGATCTGGTGTGTGGGCAGCGTGCCCGAGCGCATCCCACGCTCGTGGCCGCCGCCGTGCATCTGCGCCTCGATGCGCACCCGTGGCTTGCGACGCACGTACAGCGCGCCGATACCCTTGGGGCCATAGGTCTTGTGGCTGGCCAGGCTCATCAGGTCGATAGGCTGGCGGCTTAAGTCGATGCACACCTTGCCGGTGGCCTGCGCCGCGTCCACATGGAAGATCACCCCGCGCTCGCGGCAGATCGCGCCAATCGCATCCACGTCCTGCACCACGCCGATCTCGTTGTTGACCAGCATCACGCTGGCGAGGGTGGTGTCAGGGCGCAGCGCGGCCTTGAATTGATTCAGGTCAAGCAGGCCGTCTTCGCCCACGTCAAGGTAACTCACCTCAAAGCCTTGGCGCTCCAACTCGCGCATCACGTCCAGCACCGCCTTGTGCTCGGTCTTGACGGTGATCAGGTGCTTGCCCTTGCCCTGATAAAAATGCGCCGCGCCCTTGATCGCCAGATTATCGGATTCGGTCGCGCCGCTGGTCCAAACGATCTCGCGCGCGTCGGCGCCGATCAAATCGGCCACCTGCTGGCGCGCCTTCTCAACCGCTGCTTCAGCCTCCCAGCCCCAGGCGTGGCTGCGGCTGGCGGGGTTGCCGAAGTGCTCGCGCAGCCAGGGGATCATGGCATCAGCCACGCGCGGGTCAACCGGCGTGGTGGCGGCGTAGTCCATGTAGATAGGAAAGTGTGGCGTCTGACTCATGGCAGGATTTTTGGGCGTTTTCGTCTATGGCACTTGCGAAACAAGCACCGGCAGCCGTGGATTTTTCAGCGTTACTTGTTTGTCAGGCTGCCCAGCGCAAACACCGAATTGGGTGCGTTCACCCGCACAGGCTTGACCACTGGCGTATTGGAAATAGCCCGTTTGACAGCCGGTTTGCCGTCAATTTCGACGCCCTTGGCGTGCTGATCGTCCACTAACTTCTGCAACGTGACAGATTCCAGAAAATTCAGCATCAGCGTGTTCAACCCCGACCACAGGTCATGCGTCATGCAGCGGCCGCCTTCGCCGTGACAATTGCCTCTGCCGCCGCAGTGGGTGGCGTCCAACGGCTCGTCCACCGACACGATGATGTCGGCTACCGTGATCTCGCTGGCCTTGCGTCCCAATGAATAACCGCCTCCGGGGCCGCGGGTGGACTCCACCAGATCGTTGCGGCGTAGCTTGCCGAACAACTGCTCCAGATACGACAGCGAAATATCCTGCCGCTGGCTGATCGCCGCCAGCGTGACCGGCCCGCCATCTTGGCGTAGCGCGAGATCGATCATGGCAGTGACCGCGAATCGTCCTTTGGTGGTGAGGCGCATGGGGTACTCCTGTATTCCTGTAGTCGTTTCGATTTCCGAGTTATTTAATCAAGTATACACCAAGCCCCAGCGTCGCGTAGGGGTTTGCTGCGCCGCGGAAAAACCAGCACGGCACGCTTTCTTGGAAAACTTCAGTTCACCAACTCCTATGCGCATCAGCGGTTCTTCGTGGTTTCCCAGGCTGATCCTCTACCGATCAACCCACCACTCTCCGCGTGTCAATAGTGCTGCCGACACTGCATCACATGGACCACGCCGTCTTGAACGATGTAGATCAAACGGTCTTCCTTTGTAATGCGCCGCGACCAGAAGCCCGACAAGTCGCCTTTCAGGGGTTCCGGCTTACCTGTCCCCCGGAAAGCATCTCGGGCTATCTCCTGGATGAGTCCGTTGATCTCACCCACGATGCTCGGGTCAGTGGTCTGCCAGTACAGGTAGTCATCCCAAGCATGGGAGGAAAAGGCAAGCTTGCATTTACGCGTGACGGCGACCTTGTTTTTTGACGGGGGGCGAGAACAACTTTTTGCAACAGCCTTCCTGACGGCAGAGGCTCTTAGAACGTGTTCACGATCTCGGCGTGAGGTGTGTGCGGGTGCGGCATTGGGATGGGCTGCCGGGGCGACAAGCCACAGCCAATAGGCCCGTGTCATTGGCAAGGATTGCTTGCGCCGCAGCGCTTCCTGAGCACGCGCCCGCTCTAAGCCCGCGCCGGGATCGCAAACACGTTCTTACAGCTTCTGCTGCTGCATGAAGCGATCAAACAGTCCCTCCGAGTAGCGGAACCACGAGTTGGTATCGGCCAGGAATTTGGCGTAGTCAGGATAGATTTTTTTCCACTCCGGGTTGCTGCTGTTGAGTTCGCCGTAGATTTGCTGAGCCGACTTGAAAGCCGCGCTCATGATTTCGTTGCTAAACGGACGCAGCTTGGTGCCTAAGCCGACCAACTCCTTGAGCGCGGCCGGGTTGCGGGCGTCGTATCTGGCCGTCATGGTGATGTTGGTGCGTGCAGCGGCGGACTCGACAATGGCTTTGTACTCCGCCGACAACCCATCCCACGCCTTGGTGTTGATGTAAAAGTCCAACCCTGGACCACCTTCCCACCAGCCGGGGTAGTAGTAGTACGGCGCGACCTTGTTGAAGCCGAGCTTCAGATCGTCGTAGGGACCGACCCATTCCAGCGCATCCAGCGTCCCCTTTTCCAGCGCCGGATACAAATCGGCCCCAGGGATGTTTTGCGGCACGACGCCGAATGGCTCCAACACCTTACCGGCGAACGGATTGGTGCGGAACTTCAGGCCCTTCAAATCGGCGACTGTCTTGATCTCTTTGCGGAACCATCCCCCCATTTGCACACCGGTATTGCCGCCGGGAAAGTTGACGATGTTGTATTTGGCGTAGAACTCGCGCAGCAGCTTCAGACCATTGCCCTCATACAGCCAAGCGTTCATCTGGCGCGCGTTCATGCCGAAAGGCACCGCGCAGGCTAGACAAAAGGTGGGGTCTTTACCGTAAAAGTAATAAGGCGCGGTATAGGCCATTTCGACCGAACCGTCTTGCACACCATCCACCACGCCGAACGCCGGAATAATTTCACCGCCAGCATGCACTGATATCTGGAACTTGCCTCCAGTAGCATCGCCCACCGCTTTGGCGAACAATTCAGCCGAACCGAACAAGGTGTCCAGCGACTTCGGGAAGCTGGTCGCCAAACGCCAACGAATGGCCGCCTGCGCGTGCGCCGCCGGCGCGACGCCAGCGGCCAAAACCCCGGCAATTCCTGCGTGTTTGATAAGGGAACGGCGATCCATGATGCAAGTGCTCCTCTGGAAGTTCAGGGCGAAAAATTCAAGTGTAACTGTTTGTGCGCGTATCGCCTTAAAGGGGGAGGTGAAACCAATGCCTGGGTTGATCCGATCAAAACCTGGGAGTTTTTGCCACCCATGACGACCCCGAAACGCTAGCGTTCATGCGGGGTAGAGAGATTTTTCAGGGCTGCCCAGAAACGCAACTCATCGCTTCGTCGCCACGAAGCGCAGTAGTTGCGTGACCAACTCCTCTTGCCCCCACAGCCGCTGGCGTGCTGCTCGCACGCAGGCGCGCCATTCGGGCAGGTCGAGCGCGGGCAATGCGCCCGTGTCGATGCCGTTCCAGACGCGGTGAAAGCGGCGCAGCGAGGCGGGAGCGTCCAGCCAATACAAGAAGGCGTTGAGCTTGGCGTGGTGCGCGCCATCGTGCTGCGGGTAGATTTGCCACACGAACGGCTGGCCGGCCCACAAGGCGCGCACCAACGAATCCTCGCCGCGCACGAAATTCAGCTCGCACGTCCACAGCAGGTGGTCGTAGTCGGTCTGGGTCAAGTACGGCAGATACGCAATCGCTAGTGGGCCGCGCCGCTCGCCAAGCACTCGCCGCACGGCGGCGCTGGCTCGACCGGCGGTGACGAGCAGGCGCGTGGGCGTCGCGACAGCGCTCAAGTGTTCAAGCCATTGCGCCAGCGCCGGTGGCTCGTAACAGAACAGCGACAGCCGCTGTTCCTCGCGCACGAGCAACCCCTGAGCGCGCAGCCACGCGGCGCGCTCGAACGCGGCCTGGCGCTCTGGCAGATCAGGTTCACGCAGCAGACCGCCGGTGCGCGGGGTGAAGCCGGGGTAATAGAACCACTTGGTCCAGCCCGCCGCCGGGCCGTGCAACACGGGCGAAGGCAGACCGTGCTGGCGCTCGGCGTAAGACTCGGCGCTCAGGTATTCGAGATTGATCCAGACCGGTGGCGTTTGCACATGGTTTGCACCGGCGGCGATGAATTCAGGAGCGATTTCACAGCCAAAGGCTTCCACCCACACGTCGGCGCGCGGCAGCGCGGCCAGCACGTTGGAGGTAATAGGCTGTGTCCACGGCAGCACGCGCAGGCCGGATAGGGCATCGGCGTCGGGAGCCATCCAACGTAGGGCGCGCGTATCGTCCACCCACAGCCGCACGGTGTGCCCGCGCGCCGCCAGTTGGCGCGACAGCCGCCAGCACACGCCCAAGTCGCCGTGGTTGTCGATGACTCGGCAGAAAATATCCCAGGTAAGCAGCGGTTTGGACACGCGAGCGATTGTGCCCAAGCCGCGCCGTTCAATTCGCCTCGAAACGTGCCATCATGACCGATCCCGCCCCCGCGCACAGCCCCGAATTGCTGGCCCAGGTCGCCGCCCTGCCCGCGCTACCGGGCGTGTATCGCTACTTTGACCGCGACGGCCAAGTGCTGTACGTGGGCAAGGCGCGCCATCTGAAAAAGCGCGTATCGAGCTACTTTCACAAGAACCACGGCGGCACGCGCATCGGCCACATGGTGAGCAAGATCGCGCGGCTGGAGACAACCGTGGTGCGCTCAGAGGCCGAGGCGCTGATTCTGGAAAACAACCTCATCAAGCAGCTTGCGCCGCGCTACAACATTCTTTTCCGCGACGACAAGAGTTATCCCTACCTCAAGCTCACCGGCAGCGGCAAGCCGGTGTCCGACCCCGGCGGCGCGCCCAATCCACAAGCCTATGCCCGCATGGCCTATTACCGCGGCGCGACTGATCGGCGGCACCGCTACTTCGGCCCCTATCCGGGCGCGTGGGCGGTCAAGGAAACGATCCAGTTGTTGCAAAAGGTGTTTCGCCTGCGCACCTGCGAGGACACGGTGTTTGCCCACCGCACGCGGCCTTGTCTGCTGTACCAGATCAAACGCTGCTCCGGCCCGTGCGTGCGCCTGATCGACGCCGCTGGCTACGCCGCCGACGTGGCCCATGCCGAACAATTCCTGCACGGCGAAACGCAAACCCTGCTGCAAGAGCTGGAGCGTCGCATGATGGCGCACGCCGAGGCGCTGGAGTTCGAGCAGGCCGCCGAGCTGCGCAACCAGATCGAGGCGCTGGCGCGCGTGCTGCACCAGCAAGCGGTGGAGGTGGGCGGCAGCGCCGACGCGGACATCCTGGCCGTCAAGGTGCAAGGCGGCCGCGCCTGCGTCAACCTGGCGATGGTGCGCGGCGGGCGGCACCTGGGCGACCGCGCATACTTCCCCAGCCACGTCGAAGACGCGCAAGCGTTGGTTTTCAACGATGGCGAGGCCGACGTCGAGTTGCCCACCATCGAAGCGCGCGTGCTCGACGCCTTCATCGCCCAGCACTACCTGAATGCGCCCGTGCCAGCGCAGCTCATCACCACCGAGCCGGTGTCGTCATCCCTGCTGCGCGCGTTGTCGGGCAAGGAAGAAAGGCGCATCGCCGCCACCCACGCGCCGCGTGGCCAGCGCCGCGTGTGGCTTGACATGGCGCGCCAGAACGCCGCCTTGCAACTGGCCCGCCTGCTGGCAGAAGAAGGCTCGCAACAGGCCCGCACCCGCGCGCTGGCCGAGGCGCTCGATCTGCCCGTACAGGCGCTGGACGAGTTGCGCATCGAATGCTTCGACATCAGCCACAGCGCTGGCGAGGCGACGCAAGCCAGTTGCGTCGTGTTCCAGCACCACCGCATGACCAGCGGCGAATACCGGCGCTACAAGATTGAAGGGATCACCCAGGGCGATGACTACGCCGCCATGCGCCAAGTGCTGGAACGCCGGTATGGAAAAATCGCCGAGGCACTGCGCGAACAAGGCGGCGGCGAGCCATTCACCCGCGCCGCGCCGGAACCTCTGCGCAAATCCGCGCGAGCGGGCACGCCCGGATTCGGGATGGGATGCGAGGCGCAAAGCTTGAGCGTACCTGAAGGTATCGCGAGCATTTGCAACGACGTAGACCGCCCGAATGCGGGATGCGCCAGCCGCGACGGATTTGGGCAGAGGCTCCGAATGCCCGATCTGGTGCTGATCGACGGCGGCAAGGGCCAGGTCGGTGTGGCGCGCGAGGTGTTCGAGCAACTCGGCCTGGACGTGGCGCTGATCGTCGGCGTCGAAAAAGGCGAAGGCCGCAAGGTCGGGCTGGAAGAACTGGTGTTCGCCGACGGGCGTGAAAAGGTCGCGCTCGGAAAGGACAGCGCCGCGCTGATGCTGATCGCCCAGATTCGCGACGAGGCGCACCGCTTCGCCATCACCGGCATGAGAGCGCAGCGCGCCCGCGTGCGCGTGGGCGGCAGCCGCCTGGAAGAAATCCCCGGCATCGGCGCCAAGAAACGCGCCGCCCTGCTGCAACGCTTCGGCGGCGTGCGCGGCGTCGAAGCCGCCAGCGTGGACGATCTGGCCACCGTGCCCGGCATCTCACGCACCCTGGCCGAGGAGATTTACCGCGCCTTACATTGATTGCAGGGTATCTAGTGTCCTGGCTACCCCCTGGATTCCAGCCACGCTGTCACCACCAACGCCAGCGGCGCGACGCCGATGAACACCTGGACGATGCGCCGAAACAGTGGCGTGGCCTGGGCGATTTCAAGGTAGTGCTCGGTGACCAGGCTCGCTTTGCACGTCACTAGCGCGGCAATCAGCCAGCCAATCCAGGGCAGCACGCCGCGTTCGGCGACAGCGATGGCCGCGGTCGCGGCGGTGATCGCCACCAACAGCAGCCAGGCCTGGGTAGCGTTGCGCGGGCGCAGGGCGTGCAAGAACCTGTTCATTAGACAAAAGCGTAAAACAGCGAAAACAGCATCAACCACACCAAGTCGGTGGCGTGCCAGTAGATGGCCATCGACTCCACGCCCTTGAGCTGGCCGGGCCGGTAGGCGCCCTGCCATACGCGCAGCAGCACCCAGGCCATGCCCAGAATGCCCCAGGCCGAGTGCACCAAATGGTTGATAGTCAGGTAGTAGTAGACGCTGAAAAAGGCGTTGCCGCCGGCCACCACGCCGTGGCTGAAATTCCACTGGATTTCCAGGTATTTCAGCAGCGGGTAGCCCAGCGCCACCACGAATGCGGCGCTTATCCAGACGCGCGCGGCGCGCTGGTCATCGCGCCGTGCCGCCTGCACCGTGCGTAGCAGCAAGTAGCCGCTGCTCAGCATGACCAGGGTGATGAGCAGGCCGCCGAGCGTCCACAGCTTGGGCGCGCTGGCACGAAAAACGGCGGGGTAGCTCCAGCGCGCGGCGAAATAGACGACGAAAAACACCGTGAACTCGAACAGCTCGGCGGTGATGCCGACCCACATGCCGGTATAGCCCGGCACCCTGTCATCGGCGATGCTCCGGGGTTCGGCGATGGCGGCGGCTGTAAGCGGCATGGGGCGATGGCGAAAAATGTCCTGTCATCATCTCCCGGCGATCCAAGTTCCGTCCTTGAAGCAGGATAACGCCGGAGCGTCCTTGCTGTTCTGGGCTGACACACGGCAAGCCACTAAACGCTCAACCTAAAATGCCGCCATGTCCGCGCTCCCCTTGCTCAAGCCGGCGACTTATGAAGACCTGTGCGCCCTGCCGCCCCATAGGGTAGGCGAGATTGTGCGGGGCGTTCTGTACAGCCATCCCAGGCCGGCTTCAAAACATGCGCGTTCAAGCTCGATGCTCGGCATCAAATTGGGCCCCCGCTTCGACGAAGGCGATGGCGGCCCAGGCGGTTGGTGGATCATTTTCGAGCCTGAGCTGCATCTGGATGACGACGTGCTGGTGCCTGATTTGGCGGGCTGGCGGCGCGAGCGGATGCCGGTGTTCCCGGACGTGGCCTGGTTCGATCTGGCGCCGGACTGGATTTGCGAGGTTCTTTCGCCCAGCACCGCGCGGCTCGACCGGACGCAGAAGATGCCGATCTACGCCGCCAACGGGGTGCGGCATTTGTGGCTGCTCGATCCGGTGCTGCGCACCCTCGAAGCCTATGAAAACCAGCAAGGCCGCTGGACACTGATCGCCACCCACGCTGACCAGGAGCAAGTGCGCGTGGCGCCGTTCGACGCGGCGGCGCTTGATCTCGGCGGGTTGTGGACATGAGGCGTTGAGCATGAAAGTGTCTTTTGGCGCTGCCGCATCGCCACCGCACAACCCACGCCAGACACCCACGCCAGACGCTCGAGCCAAGAATAAAATGTCGGCATGTCTGCGCTTCCCCTGCTCAAGCCGGCGACTTATGAAGACTTGTGCGCCCTGCCGCCCAATCGGGTGGGCGAGATCGTGCGGGGCGTTCTGTACAGTCATCCCAGGCCGGCTTCAAGACACGCGCGTTCGAGTTCCGTGCTGGGAGGAAAGCTGTACCCCCGCTTCGACGAAGGCGATGGCGGCCCAGGCGGTTGGTGGATTCTGGACGAGCCGGAGTTGCATCTTGGTGACGACGTGCTGGTGCCCGACTTGGGTGGCTGGCGGCGCGAGCGGATGCCGGTGTTCCCGGACGTGGCCTGGTTCGATCTGGCGCCGGACTGGATTTGCGAGGTTCTTTCGCCCAGCACCGCGCGGCTCGACCGGA
>JAITMV010000098.1 GCA_031277295.1 Burkholderiaceae bacterium
CGCCGTCCGGTTATGTAAGCCGCCGCGCGTCCCGCGTTGCCGCGCGCAACGCCAGCCCTCTCCCCCGGCCCCTCTCCCACAAGTGGGAGAGGGGAGCAAAAGCTCTCTCGCAAGCCATCGCGAAAGCTCCCTCTCCCGCTTGCGGGAGAGGGCCGGGGAGAGGGCGGCCAAACACCTTTGCAACAACTTCTCACCCCAAGGAGACACCCATGAAACGCTCACTGCCGTTTTCCCTGCCGGCCTTGCTGTGCCTCATCGCCCTGCCCTTTGCGTCCTTCACGCCCCTGGCCGCCGCCCAGTCGTTTCAGGATTGCGACTACGGCCAGAAAATCGGCTCCTGTTCGGCCAGCATCAGCGTCACGCCCACCGGCGACCAGCAAGGTCTGTACGGCGCCGATCTCATGATCCACACCAGCGCGCAATCCTGCGCGCGGGTCGAGTATTTCGTCGACAACACGCCGGTGCGCACCGCCTTGCCGCGCGGCGGCAGCGTCGACGACCGGGTGGTGGGCACCTCGCAAACGCCGTTTACCGCCGACCGGGTGCAGGTACAGCAGTGCGATGTCTATGCCCAAAAGAGCGAGTCGCAGGACAACCAGCAAGCCGATTCTGGCGGCGGCGGCGATTCGGGTTTCAACTCCATCGAGGATATGTTCTCCAACGCCGCCAGAGGCAACTACGACCCCAGCGCCGACCGCGCCAGCCTGGAAAGCGCCCTCGACTCGGCCAACGCCTATTCCGGCGGGGGCGACAGCGGCATGATGAACATGATGATGGGGGTGATGCAGGGCATGCAGGGGCTGCAACAACAACAGATGATGCGCGTGCAAGCCGCGCAGGCGCAGGCGGCAGCTGCGCGGGCAGCGGCCGCGGCTGCGGCTGCTGCGGCGGCGAGGAATCAAGGCGGCGGGTCAGGGTGGAGCAGTGGCGGCGGTTCGGGAGGGGGGGGCGGTGGTGCTGAGCGTGAGCGGTGTAATCAGGCTGCGGGGCATAGCTGTGCACAACGGTAAACCCGCGTAGCGCGGCTGCCCGCTGGGTTTCGCTACGCTCAACCCAGCCTACCGCATCACCTGGCGCATCAGCGCATGACCACGCTAGCCGCGGCATGGCCGGGAGAGCCGCGTCGGATCGAAAAGTGAAACAAAAAGCAAAACCTCAACCAACGGGAGACAGCATGAAAATGCTTAAACTCATTGCGGTGATTGGCGTAATGGCAAGCCTGACTGGGTGCGGTGGTCATTGGGGAGTGCCAAGAGTAGATCCCTATCAAGGGATCGCCAAAGCTGCTGAAGTACGCGATAAAAACGCCCGGATACCCAACGCGAAAAGTCAAACCCTCGCGCTGGTTGTGTCAGATTCCACCATCCTGCAATTGAATTATTTAGGGGAGCGATATAAACAAGCCGTTGCAAGATACCCGGCAAACCCGGAATTACAAGAAAGAATAAAGCCGGCTTACTATGTCGACAATATAATGTTCATACTCAGAAAACACTTCAACAATATAGTTGTCGTAAAAAATTTCGATATGGCTAGAACCTATCTCAAAATCGAAAATTAACAAGGAATATCTATAAAATAGATGCATGCTGAAAATTTCAGACGCGCATTGGGAGCGAATCAAACATCATTTTCCGGAAGAAAACATTCCGGAAGAACGTCCTGGGCGCAAGCCCGTGCCAGCGCGGCAAGTGCTTGATGCGGTGCTGTGGATTCTCAATAGTGGTGCGCAATGGAAGATGCTTCCGCAGGCTTATCCGAACTACAAGACGGTGCATCGTCGCTTTCAAACATGGGTTCGCCAAGAGATTTTGCGCGCAATTTTGATTGACCTGGCCAATGAATTGCGTGAGGAAGATTTGCTTGATACGTCGGAGTGCTACATCGATGCGACGTTCGCTAACGGGCGTGGCGGTGGCTTGGAGATTGGCAATACCAAGTGCGGCAAAGGCGTGAAAATCATGGCGATCGTGGATCGAGCGGGTTTGCCGCTGTCGGTAAGCACTCATGCGGCCAATCATCACGAAGTCAAATTGGTGCAGTTGAGCTTTGACTTTTACATGATCGAAGCGATGCCGGAAGTGTTGATTGGCGACCGTGCCTACGATAGTGACGATCTGGACGATGATCTGCGCGACAAAGGTATAAAAATGGTGTCGCCACATCGCAAAAACCGGAAGAAGCCCAAGACTCAAGATGGCCGTGAGCTTCGTCGATACAAGCGACGTTGGATTGTGGAACGGTTCTTTGCTTGGATTAAGCACCAACGCCGACTGCTCAATCGCTGGGAGTTTCATCCGGAAAATTTCCTCGGTTTTGTGCAGGTTTCAGCAGTAAGCCTACTGCTCAAGCAATTTTGAGATAGGTTCTAATCATCCGCCCGCTTCGTCCGCTCCCAGGAAGCAACAGGACGATTCGCCGCCGCAAACCACAGAATCGAAAGCAACTACCATGGCAGATATCGTCATTCCCGAATTCATGGATCTTGAAGCCGCCGAACTGCTGCAGAAAGAATACGGCGCCCACTGGGATAGGGATCTTTGGAAACGCAGGCCCGAACTTTTCGAGCATCTCGCCGATGCCAGGGCGATCGTGGTTCGCAACCAGACGCTCGTCAATAACGAATTGCTGGCGGCCGCTCCCAAACTGCGGGTCGTCGCGCGCATGGGCGTGGGCCTCGACAATATCGATCTTGTTGCCTGCAAGGCGCGGGGCATAGAGGTTTGTCCATCGATAGGCGCGAATGCGCTGTCGGTGGCCGAAT
>JAITMV010000200.1 GCA_031277295.1 Burkholderiaceae bacterium
AAGCGCCTGCCGCAAGACGGCCGCATCAGCTTGCGCCTGGGCACGCGCGCCATCGACGTGCGCGTATCCACCCTGCCCGGCGCGCACGGCGAACGCGCGGTGCTGCGCCTGCTCGACAAATCAGGCGAGCGCATCAGCCTGGAAGCGGTCGGGATGCAAGGCGAGGTGCTGCAAAAATTCGAGCAACTCATCGCCCAGCCGCACGGCATCATCTTGGTCACCGGCCCCACCGGATCGGGCAAAACCACCACCCTGTACGCCAGCCTGGCGCGGCTGGACGCGGCGCGCAACAACATCATGACGGTGGAGGACCCCATCGAATACGAGTTGCCCGGCATCGGCCAGACCCAGGTCAACCCGCGCATCGAGTTGACCTTTGCCCGCGCGCTACGCGCCATCTTGCGGCAAGACCCGGACATCGTCATGATCGGCGAAATCCGCGACATCGAAACCGCGCAGATCGCCATCCAGGCCAGCCTGACCGGTCACCTGGTGCTGGCCACCCTGCACACCAACGACGCCGCCAGCGCCGTCACGCGGCTGATGGACATGGGCGTAGAGCCGTTTTTGCTGTCGTCGTCGCTCCTGGGCGTGCTGGCGCAGCGGCTGGTGCGCAAATGGTGCGCCGCCTGCAAAGGCGCGGGAGTCGCCGACGGGATCGGCTGCGACACCTGCGGCCACACCGGCTACGCGGGGCGCACCGGCGTGTTCGAGTTATTGCTGACAGACGACGACATCCGCGCCCAAATTCACGCCCAGGCCGCCGAAGCCGACATCCGCGCCGCCGCGCTAGCCAAAGGCATGACCCTGATGCGCGACGACGGCGAGCGCCTGATCCGGCTAGGCATCACCAGCCGCGAAGAAGTACTGCGCGTAACGCGCGATTAAAGCGACGCCTGAGCCTTTGTCATTGCCGCCTGCCCCCTTCGTCATTGCCGCGAAGGCAAAAATGACGAGGGTAGCGCCAAAGCAAAGAGCCGGTAACATTGCCCGCCGCCCGCGCGCGCAGCGCCGGTCCAATTTTTCCGCAACACAGCTAATGGAGCATTGATTTCATGAACATCACCACCGTAGGCATCGTCGGCGCCGGCACCATGGGCAACGGCATCGCGCAGGCGTGCGCCGTGTCGGGCATCAACGTCGTCATGATCGACATCGCCCAGGCCGCTGTCGACAAGGGTCTGGCTACCATCGGCAAAAGCCTGGATCGGCTGATTGCCAAAGAAAAAATGACCGCGGCCGACAGGGCTGCGGCGCTGGCGCGCATCAAGGGCAGCGCCAATTACGACGACCTGAAAACCGTGCAACTGGTGATCGAGGCCGCGACCGAAAACCACGAGTTGAAAAACAAAATCCTCAAGCAAATAGACGCGCTGCTGGCGCCCGAGGCGATCATCGCCACCAACACCTCGTCGATCTCCATCACCCAACTGGCTGCCGTCACGCAACGCCCTGACAAATTCGTTGGTATGCACTTTTTCAACCCGGTGCCGATGATGGCGCTGGTTGAAATCATCCGCGGCCTGCGCACCAGCGACGCCACGCACGACGCCGTCAAAGCGCTGGCGCAACGGCTCGGCAAATCGCCCATCACGGTGAAAAACGCGCCCGGCTTCGTCGTCAACCGCATTCTGGTGCCGATGATTAACGAGGCTTTTTTCGTGCTGGCCGAAGGGCTGGCCACGCCCGAGGACATCGACGCCGGCATGAAGCTGGGCTGCAACCACCCCATTGGCCCGTTGGCGCTGGCCGACATGGTCGGGCTGGACGTGTGCCTGGCGGTCATGGAGGTGTATCTGAACGAGTTCGGCGACAGCAAATACCGCCCCTGTCCGCTGCTGCGCGAATACGTTGCCGCCGGACGGCTGGGGCGCAAGACCGGTGCGGGGGTATACAGCTACGCCAAATGAGGCGCAAGGCGTAAAACGAACTGCCCGGTCAAATCATGTGATAAATTTGGCGCATTCCGCACGAAGCGTAATGCCCCCACCCCTGCCCTCTCCCAAGGAGGGGGAGCTTTAGGTTAGCGCCCATGCGTCTACGCGGCAATGGCGAAAGGGGCGAGTGGCAATGACGAGGGGGTTTGAGACCGCGCCAGTTTCATCATCTGGCCGACGGCTGGGCTTGTTTTTGTTCGGTCATCTGGTGCTCGGCCACCTGATGCTCGATGACTTTTTCGATCACCAGCTTGGCGATAAATCCGACCATGCTCAGCGCCAGCGCCAGATACAGCACGAAAGTACCGAACTTGCCGGCCTTCGACTCCCACGCCAATTGCCCAATGATGAACAGCATGTAGGCCATCAGCCCGCCGACGCCGATGGTCAGGCCAAACCAGGCGATCTGGGACTCGGTCAGACCGAATATCGTAGTTTCCATGGCTTGCCAGTGTACGACCGTCGCGGCGACAAAAAAATGGCTGCCGCGCTTGTGGTCGCTTTGCGTGTGTTGTTCATTCGTCCACCAGCCGACCGCGCAGCGAGTGCGGCAGCGCCTCGGTGATGGCGATGTCTATCATCTGCCCTACCAGCCTGTCCGAGCGCGGCCCGCCTGCGAAGTTGACGATGCGGTTGCATTCGGTGCGGCCCATCAGCTCATGAGGGTTTTTGCGCGACTTGCCCTCGACCAGAATGCGCTGAGTGGCGCCGACGCGGGCGGCGCCGATGGCGCGCACGTTGCGCTCGATGGCGGCTTGCAGATGTTGCAGGCGTTGCAGCTTGATGGCGTGCGGCGTGTCGTCGCGCAGGTTGGCGGCCGGGGTGCCGGGGCGCGGGCTGTAGATGAAGCTGAACGAGGCGTCGAAACCGACATCATCGATCAGCTTCATCAACTGGCCGAAGTCGTCTTCGGTTTCACCGGGAAAGCCGACGATGAAGTCGCTGCTGAGGCTGATGCCTGGGCGCGCGGCGCGCAGCTTGCGCACGATGCTTTTGTATTCCATCGCGGTGTAGCCGCGCTTCATGGCCGCCAGGATGCGGTCGCTGCCGTGCTGCACCGGCAGGTGCAGGTGGCCGACGAGTTGCGGGACTTTGCCGTAGACCTCGATCAGGCGCGAGGTGAATTCGTTGGGGTGGCTGGTGGTGTAGCGGATGCGTTCAATGCCGGGGATGGCGGCAACGTATTCGATCAGCAGCGCGAAGTCGGCCATCTCATCCGTGTCGCCCATCACGCCGCGATAAGCGTTGACGTTCTGGCCCAACAGGGTAATTTCTTTCACGCCTTGATCGGTCAAGCCGGCAATTTCGGTCAGCACGTCGTCGAACGGGCGACTGAATTCCTCGCCGCGGGTGTAGGGCACCACACAATAGCTACAGTATTTGGAGCAGCCTTCCATGACCGAAACGAAGGCGCTGGCGCCTTGCACGCGCGCGGGCGGCAGATGGTCGAATTTTTCGATTTCGGGGAATCTGATGTCCACCTGCGGCGCGTTCCGGCGCTGCCGCTCGGCCAGCAACTCGGGCAGGCGGTGCAGGGTCTGCGGGCCGAACACCACGTCCACATAGGGCGCGCGCTTGATGATTTCCTCGCCTTCCTGGCTGGCCACGCAGCCGCCGACGCCGATCAGCACGCCTTTTTTCTTCAGGTGTTTCACGCGGCCCAAGTCGGAGAAGACTTTTTCCTGAGCCTTTTCGCGCACCGAGCAGGTGTTGAACAGGATCAGGTCGGCGGCCTCGGGGTCGCCGGTGGGTTCGTAGCCTTGCGCGGCGGCCAGCACGCCCACCATCTTGTCCGAGTCGTACTCGTTCATCTGGCAGCCGAAGGTTTTGATGAAGACTTTTTTGCCGGGCATGAGGTCTTTGGGGGTATCAAGACAGTGTTGCGCTCGTCGTACACGCGCGCGCGCCGTGCGCCAAGCGCTCGGGCTTGCCGCCCAGCAGCACCTCGGGTATCGCGATGAAGGTTGTTTTGGCGCGCTGAACCTTCTCGGGAAACACGCGCGAGGCCCAGACCGGCGAAGAAAACGACACGCCGACGCCGATCAAAAAAGCGCCGACGGCTATGGAAACGAAAGCAAATGAAATTTTCGAGCAGCGATTCATGGTGTCTGTCCAGAGGCTGTTGAACCTGATTCTACGCCTGGAGGCAAACGTAACAATGGCGCCAAACTGTCTGAAATTTGACCTTTTGCAAGCCCCCCTTTGGCCAAGGCGGTTAGGCTGTGCTTTGGATAGTGAAGCGGTCTCAGAGCCTGTGAAAGGTAGACTGAAGCGACCGCCTTTGGTTGTCCTCGCCTTTTCCAGATTCCCGAAATGTCCGTCATGAAACGAGATTCGCTGCCGACTCCCCCTTCCCCCGTCCTGCCCGAACAGCCCATTAGCCGCGACGTACTGGCTGAAAAGTACTTCAAAACCGGCGAAACCACGCCAGAGCAGCTCTACGCTCGCGTGGCGCGCGCGCTGGCCAGCGTCGAAAAGCCTGAATTGCGCGCCGAGTGGGAGCAAAAATTTCTCGCCAACCTGCGCGTCGGCGCGATAGGGGCCGGACGCATCATGAGCGCCGCCGGCACCGACATTCAGGCCACGCTCATCAACTGCTTCGTGCAGCCGGTGGGCGATGCCATTCAAGGCTATGACGCCGACGGCTACCCCGGCATCTACGAGGCGCTGCGCGAGGCGGCTGAAACCATGCGGCGCGGCGGCGGCGTGGGCTACGACTTTTCGCGCATCCGCCCGCGCGGCGCTGACGTCAAGGGCACCCGCTCGATTGCCAGCGGCCCATGCAGCTACATCAACGTGTTCGACCAAAGCTGCGCTACGGTCGAAAGCGCGGGCAGCAGGCGCGGCGCGCAGATGGGCGTGCTGCGCATTGACCACCCGGACGTGCTGGACTTCATCACCGCCAAGCGCACGCCAGGGCGCTGGAACAACTTCAACGTCTCGGTCGGCGTGTCCGACGCCTTCATGCAGGCTGTGGCCGCGGGCGCCGACTGGGAACTGGTACACAAGGCGCTGCCCGGCGCCAAGGTCATGGAGCAAGGCGCCTACCAGCGCGCCGACGGCCTGTGGGTTTATCGCAAGCTGCCCGCACGCGAGCTGTGGGACACCATCATGAAGTCCACTTACGACTTCGCCGAACCGGGCGTTCTGTTTCTGGACCAGATTGAGCGCGACAACAACCTGAGCTATTGCGAGCGGATCGAGGCGACCAACCCCTGCGTCACGGCCGATACCTGGATCATGACCGCAAGCGGCCCGGCGCAGGTGCAAGAGCTGATCGGTCGCCCGTTTACGGCCATCGTCAATGGCGCGGCCTATCCAGTGCAAAGCCAGGGCTTTTTCTTTACGGGTCACAGACCGGTGATGCGTCTGGTGACGTGCGAAGGCCCGATGCTGCGCCTGACCTCCGACCACCGCGTGCGCCGCGTCACACGCAAAACGCGCTCCGCCATCGAAACCGGCTGGACGCCCGCGGGCGAGTTGCAACCCGGCGACGAAATCATGCTGCACCAGCACCGCCCGTTGCACGGCTGGGAGGGTGAAGGCACCGAGGAACAAGGCTATCTGCTCGGCCTGCTGATCGGCAACGGCGTGTTGAAGGCCCGTCAGGACTTCGCTTTGGTCCGGGCGCCCGAGCCACACCAAGTCGCCGGCAGCGCGCCGGTTGATGCGTTCAGCGGCGAGGCTGGCGTGAGCGCCGCCGTCGAAGCTGCCGCGCGGGCGCTCGACAACCAAGCCGATAAGCGCAAGCTTCAACGGCCCGCGCCAACGTTCGACAAACGCCGCCTGTCCAGCGCCGCCGTGCAGAAACTGGCGCTGCGGTATGGCCTGATGCCAACGCTCACGCCGTCGATGGAGAAAACCTCGTCGGCGTTCCACGTCGGTGCGCTGCGCGCCCTGTTTGACGTCAATGGCGTGGTGCGGTACAAGTTTGGCGACGGCATCAGCGTGCGGCTGAAGCAAAAAAAAGAGCTGGCCGTCTTGCAGACCGCGCAACGCATGCTGCTGCGCCTGGGCATCGTTGCCAAGATCAGGATTGATGAAAAACGAAAATATCGCCGCGTCGCCGCCAGGCGCGCCCGGCTCGGCAGCGACGTCAGCGACGGCTTGGCCGATAACCCGATGGAGATGCCGTGCGAGCTGATCATCCGCGGCGACAACCTGACGCTGTTTGCCGAGCGCATCGGCTTTTCTGAGCAGAAAAAAGGCGCGTTTCTGGCGCAAAAGCTCGCCGGCTACCCGCGCCGACTGAATCAAGAGTACTTCACCGTCACCGTGCAGTCCGTCACGCCCGAGGGCAACGCCGACGTGTACGACGTCACCGTTGCCGACGTGCACGCCTTCGACGCCAACGGCCTGATGGTTCACAACTGCGGCGAGCAGCCGCTGCCGCCCTACGGCTGCTGTGACCTGGGGCCCATCATCCTGACCCGCTTCGTGCGCCATCCGTTTGGCACGGGCGGCGAGGCGGCATTTGACTTCGAGGCGTTCGAGCAGGTCGTCGCCACGCAAGTGCGCGCGCTCGACAACGTGCTGGATGTGACCTTCTGGCCCTTGCCCCAGCAGCGCGAGGAGGCCGCCGCCAAGCGCCGCATCGGTGTGGGCTTTACCGGATTGGGCAACACGCTAACGTTGCTCAAGCTGCGTTACGACCGCGCCGACGGCCGCGCCATGGCCGCCGAGATCGCGCGCCGGATGCGCGACGCGGCGTACCGCGCCTCGGTCAAACTGGCCAAAGAAAAAGGCGCTTTCCCCAAATTCGACGCCGCCGGCTATCTGGCTGAAGGCACCTTCGCCAGCCGTCTGCCCGACGAACTGAAGGCCGCCATCAAACAGCACGGCATCCGCAACAGCCACCTGCTGTCGATTGCGCCGACCGGCACCGTCAGCCTGGCCTTTGCCGACAATGCCAGCAACGGCATCGAGCCGGCCTTCAGTTGGAGCTACATCCGCAACAAGCGCGAGGCCGACGGCAGCAAGAGCAGCTACACGGTCGAAGACCACGCCCTGCGCCTGTACCGCGCACTGGTCGATCCGGGCGCCAGCGCCGACAATACCGGCGCCCTGCCCGAGTACTTCGTCAACGCCCTGCAAATGAGCGCGCAAGACCACATCGCCATGATGCAGGCGGTGCAGCCCTACGTGGACACCTCGATCAGCAAGACCGTCAACGTGCCCGAGGACTATCCGTATGACGACTTCAAAAACCTGTACGCCCGAGCCTGGCAAGCCGGCCTGAAAGGGCTGGCCACCTACCGGCCCAATCCGATTTTGGGCGCGGTGCTTGAAGTCGCGCCCGCCGCCAAACCCACCGAGCCGCCGCTGGGCCGCTCCCAAGGCGGCACAGCCCCCTCGGGGGGCAGCGTACCATGCGAAGCAGGGGAGCGTGGGGGCATCATTGAGCCGGTGCCGGGCCGCTCCCAAGGCGGCACAGCCTCCTCGGGGGGCAGCGTACCATGCGAAGCAGGGGAGCGTGGGGGCATCATTGAGCCGTCGCCGGGCCGCTCCCAAGACGGCACAGCCCCCGCGGGGGGCAGCGTACCATGCGACGCAGGGGAGCGTGGGGGCATCATTGCACCGGTGCCGGGCCTCGACCCGATGCGCACCGTAATCGAAAAGCGTCCGCCCGGCGGACTGCCCGCCGTGGCCGAGAAGATCGAATACTGGACCAGCGAAGGCCAGCAGCGCCTGTACCTGATCGTCACCTTTTTGCCGCTGGAAACCGCCGACGGCAAGGGGCGGGTAGAGCGCGCCATCGAGTTTTTCATGCCCGTTGGTCAAAGTGGCGAGTCGCAGCAGTGGATTACCGCCACCATGCGCATGTTGAGCCTGGCCGCGCGCGGCGGCTTTCTGGATCGCGCGCTGTCCGACATGCGCAAAGTCACCTGGGACCGCGGCCCGGTGCGGCTAGGCACCTACGAAAGGGCCGACGGCGCGCACGTACCGCGCTGGCACGACAGCGAAGTGGCCGCCGTCGCCTACGCGGTCCAAAACCTGATCGCCAGGCGCCAGCAGGCGTCGCTGTTCGACGACGACGAGCTTCCCATCGCCGAACCAGTACTGGCCGCAGCCGCGCTGGTACCCACCCAAGTCATGGCCGGAAAGAAATGCCCCGAATGCGGCGCCCATGCCATGATCCGCAAGGACGGGTGCGACTATTGCACGCAGTGCGGGTTCGTCGGCAGTTGCGGGTGAAATGACATCCCCCTGAGTCGCTGTCGCACAAGGAGCAGGGCGGCCACAAGAGCCGCCCCTACGCCAATCCTTTGTCACAGAAAATTTCGTAGGGGCAGGCCTTGTGCCTGCCCTTTTGCGACACCCTCGGTAGGGCGCATAGGCGCTAACTTAAAGCTCCCTCCCCCTTTGGGGGGAGGGTGGGGGTGGGGGCGGCGGCCTCCAAGCACGCGCGCGACACATGTTTGAGCGTCGCTGGCCCCCCATCCCAACCCCCGCCTTCTCGGGGGCAGGCTCTTCCCCCTGCAGGGGGAAGGTCAAAACTACCCGCCGCCTCGCACCACCCAAACGGGGGCGAGGTCTTTAAGTTGGCGCTTATGCGGTAGGGCGGGGTTCACCCCGCCAACTTGCTGGCGTCCGGCCTTCATGCGGTCTTTCAGGCTCATGGCGAATTTCCCCGATGAAAAACGATAAAGGCTTGACTTCGTAAATAATAATCATTATCATTGCTAGCTTTCCATCACTCACGGCGAAGCTCCGCATGGCCTACATCAGAAGCCGCAAGCACCCCATTGCCCGCGCTCTGCCGCCCTTGGGCAGCGCCGCCGCCGCTTTGGTCTTGAGCTTGCCCGCCCAGGCGCAAAGCGGCGGCGTGGCGACGTTGAAGGAGGTGGTGGTCGAGGATTCGGCCGACGCCGGCTATCAGACCCAGCGGCTGGCCAGCCCCAAGTTCACCGCGCCGCTGCTGGATACGCCCAAGACGGTGCAGGTGATTGCGGCGGAGGTGATCGAGCAGCGCGGCGCGACCACGCTGCAAGAGACGCTGCGCTCGACACCGGGCATTACGTTTGGCAACGGCGAGGGCGGCAACCCGAGCGGCGATCAGCCGTTCATTCGCGGCGCGGACGCGCAGTCGAGCACGTTCGTGGACGGGATGCGCGACATCGCGGCGGGGTCGCGCGAGACGTTCAACATCGAGTCGGTGGAGGTCATCAAGGGCGCGGATTCGGCCTATGCCGGACGGGGCGGCGCGGGCGGGTCGATCAACATCGTGACCAAGCGCGCGCTGAACGAGGACTTTGTGCG
>JAITMV010000244.1 GCA_031277295.1 Burkholderiaceae bacterium
GTGCATGCCTGGGGCGGCGTGGTGCTGCACGACGTCATCAACAACACCTTCGCACGCAAAGCGATTGAAAAAGGCGCCGACGGTTTGATCGCGGTCGCCGCCGGCGCGGGCGGCCACGCTGGCACCAAAAGCCCGTTCGCCCTGGTGCAGGAAATCCGCGAATGGTTCGACGGCCCGCTGGCGCTGTCCGGCGCCATTGCCACCGGCGGCGCCATCCTGGCCGCGCAAGCGATGGGCGCTGACTTCGCCTATATCGGCTCAGCCTTCATCGCCACCGACGAAGCGCGCGCCGCCGACGCCTACAAACAGATGATCGTCGACAGCAATTCCGACGACATCGTCTACAGCGACTTCTATACCGGCGTACACGGCAACTACCTCAAGGGCAGCATCCGCAACGCCGGCATGGACCCCGACCACCTGCCTACCAGCGACCCCAGCAAGATGAGCTTCGGCAGCAACCGCGCCAAGGCCTGGAAAGACATCTGGGGCAGCGGCCAGGGCATCGGCGCCGTCAAGGCCGTGGTGCCGGCGGCGGAGTTGATCGGGCGGCTCAAGCGGGAGTATCAGCAGGCGCGGCAGCGGCTGGCGGTTTGAGGCCCTGGTGTCCGCCGCGCGGCAATTCTTTCCCGTAATCCGATCTGTTTGTCTATCGTCGCTACATTCCGAGCGCCGACAGATCGAGTTTGCCCTCGCGCATTGGCGGACACCAGAAATACGCGCCGGTCATGGGCCGCGAAAAACCAAACAGCGCATCGACGACGCCATCGTCGTGCCCGGCCATGCGGCGCAGTTGGGCCTCGAAGGCGTCCAGCGATTGGCCGAAGGCCAGGAACAGCAGTCCCGCCTGCGCATCGCGCGCCCACGGCATGGAGCGGCGCAGCACGAAGGCCGGCGGCGCAAAGCTTTCCTGCGCGGTGCGCTTGACGTGAGCCGAAGGTGGGGCGTCGTTCAGTTCTTCGTTGTCTTGCAGGCGGCGGCCAATGGCATCGTCGCGCGCGGCGGGAGGCAAATGCTCAAAAGCGTCGAAGTCATGCACCCATTGCTGCACGGCGGCGAAGCTGGCGCCGTCCAGCCCAGGCCCCGCGCCCTGTACCAGCGCGGCGGCGGTGGCGGCTTCGCCCTGGGGGTTTTCGGTGCCGTCTTCATAACCCGTGAGATCGCGGCCACCGCGATACTGGAAGGTGTCGAGCACCGAATCAAGCCCGAAGGCCGGCGTCAGCGCCTGCTCGATGCGGCGCGTGACATGTACCAACTCGCCCGGTTCGCTGCCGCGCAACCAGATCCACAACGCCGATGGAGTGGAAGGTACCCGCTGGTCTGAACCGCAAACCGTCAATGCCGGAAAAGCACGCAGCCCCGGTACGCTGCGCTCCAGCGCTTGCACTAGCGGCAACCCTAGACCCACGACCACCGCCGCGCCATCGGCTTGTGCAAGCAAGGCGGTCAGCGCGGCGCGCGCCCGCTCAGGTTGACTGAGCCTGAACCACAGGTGCCGCCCGGCGACGGGCACGGGTTGCAAAATACCGGGTTGCGCGTTATCGGTCATGGTGAAAGCTCCTTTGCCAATTTGGGGATTTTGCCTTTTCGACGGCTCAAGATAATCCCGTTATGCCACACCAGAAAATCCTCATCCTCGACTTCGGCTCCCAAGTCACCCAACTCATCGCGCGCCGCGTGCGCGAGGCGCATGTCTATTGCGAAGTCCACCCCTGCGACGTGAGCGATGCCTGGGTGCGCCAGTACGCGCAAGACGGCGCATTGAAAGGCGTGATCCTTTCGGGCAGTCACGCCAGCGCATATGAACACAGTACCGACAAGGCGCCGCCAGCCGTATTCGAGTTGGGCCTGCCAGTGCTGGGCATCTGCTACGGTATGCAGACTATGGCGCAGCAATTGGGCGGCAAGGTTGAAAGCGGTCATCCGCGCGAATTCGGTTTTGCCCAGGTGCGCGCACGTGGTCATACCGCGCTGCTCAAGGACATTGCCGACGTCACCACGCCTGAAGGCCACGGGATGCTGCAAGTCTGGATGAGCCACGGCGACAAGGTGGCCGAACTGCCGCCGGGCTTCAAACTGATGGCCTCGACCGATTCATGCCCAATCGCTGGCATGGCCGACGAGACGCGGCGCTTTTACGGCGTGCAGTTTCACCCGGAAGTCACGCATACCGCGCAGGGCAGGGCGATTTTGGAGCGCTTCGTGATCGGCATCTGCGGCGCGCGGCCCGATTGGGTCATGCAAAGCCACATCGCCGAGGCGGTGGCGGCGATCCGCGAGCAAGTCGGCGACGAACAGGTCATTCTGGGCTTGTCCGGCGGCGTCGATTCATCGGTGACCGCGGCGCTGATCCACCGCGCCATCGGCGACCAACTCACCTGCGTGTTCGTCGATCACGGCCTGATGCGCCTGAACGAGGGTGACCTGGTGATGGACATGTTCGCAGGCAAGCTGCACGCCAGGGTGGTCCGTGTCGATGCCAGCGAATTGTTCCTCGGCAAACTCGCTGGCGTGACCGACCCCGAAGCCAAGCGCAAGATCATCGGCGCCGAATTCATCACCGTCTTCAAGCAAGAAGCCGCCAAGCTCACCGGCGGCGGTGGCGGCAAAACAAACGTCAAATGGCTGGCGCAGGGCACCATCTACCCCGACGTGATCGAGTCCGGCGGCAAAAAAGCCGTCACCATCAAAAGCCATCACAACGTCGGCGGTCTGCCCGAGCAACTGGGCCTGAAACTGCTAGAGCCGCTGCGCGACCTCTTCAAGGACGAAGTGCGCGAACTCGGCGTGGCGCTCGGCCTGCCGCCCGCGATGGTCTACCGCCACCCCTTCCCCGGCCCCGGCCTGGGTGTGCGCATCCTCGGCGAGATTAAAAAAGAGTACGCCGACCTGCTGCGCCGCGCCGACGCGATCTTCATCGAGGAACTGCGCAACACCATCGATCCGGCTACCGGCAAGAACTGGTACGACCTCACAGCCCAAGCCTTCGCCATTTTTCTGCCCGTCAAAAGCGTCGGCGTCATGGGCGACAGCCGCACTTACGAATACGTCGTCGCCCTGCGCGCCGTGCAAACCACCGACTTCATGACCGCCGACTGGGCCGACCTGCCCCACGCCCTGCTCAAGCGCACCTCCAGCCGCATCATCAACGAAGTACGCGGCATCAACCGCGTCACCTACGACATCAGCAGCAAACCGCCAGCGACGATTGAGTGGGA
>JAITMV010000015.1 GCA_031277295.1 Burkholderiaceae bacterium
TGCGCTGGACGCTGTGCGAGGGTGCTCGGGCGGTGCCGATGGCCACCGCGCTGGCGGGCGAATACAACGTGTCGAATCTGCTCGGCGTGATTGGCGCGCTGCGCGCGCTGGGCGTGCCGCTTGAAGACGCGGCGCGCGTGTGCGGCGATTTGCCGCCGGTGCCGGGCCGCATGGAACGTGTCGAGCCTCCCGCCGGGGCCGACGCGCCGCTGGTGCTGGTGGACTACGCGCACACGCCTGATGCGTTGGTCAAGGTGTTGGCGGCGTTGCGTCCGCTGGCGGCGCGGCGCGGCGGCAGGCTGTGTGGCGTGTTTGGCTGCGGCGGCGAGCGCGACGCGGCCAAGCGCCCGTTGATGGGCGCGGCGGTTGAAGCTGGCGCGGACGCCGTGGTCATCACCAGCGACAACCCGCGCGGCGAAGACCCGCAAGCCATCGTGGACGCCATTATGCGCGGCTTGCGGCGCCCCGACGCGGCGCGGGTGGAATTGGATCGGGCGCGCGCCATCGACGCGGCCATTGCCGCGGCGGGTACAGGCGACGTGGTGCTGATTGCCGGCAAGGGGCACGAGGATTATCAAGAGGTGAGCGGCCAGCAGCGGCCTTTCTCCGATCAGACCGAGGCGCGGCGGGCGCTGGCGGCGCGGGCGGCCAGGCGGGAGGCGGCGGCATGAGCGGCATGAACCTGAGCCTGCGCGAGGCGGCGGTCGGCCTGAGCGCGGCGCGTGTCGTGGGCGATGCTGGCGTGACTTTCGCGCGCGTGCACAGCGACACGCGCAGTTTGCAGGCGGGTGATTTGTTCGTCGCGCTCAAGGGTGAGCGTTTTGACGCCGCGCAATTTCTGGGGCAAGCCGCCGCCGCTGGCGCGGTGGCGGCGTTGTGCGACGCGCGGGCTGAAAGCCAACTGATGGCCGCCGGTCTGCCCGGTATCCTGGCGCCCGATGCGCGCCACGCTTTGGGTGAGTTGGCGCACCAATGGCGGCAGCGTTTCACTGGCCCGCTGATCGCGGTCACCGGCAGCAACGGCAAGACCACGGTGACGCAGATGATTGCCGCTATCTTGCGCGTCTGGCAGGGCGAGGCGGCGTTGGCGACGGCGGGCAACTTCAACAACGACATCGGCGTGCCGCTGACTTTGTTGCGGCTGCGCCCGGAGCATCGCGTCGCGGTGGTGGAACTGGGCATGAACCATCCGGGTGAAATCGCCCGCCTGGCGGCCATCGCGCAGCCTACCGTGGCGCTGGTCAACAACGCGCAGCGCGAGCATCAAGAGTTCATGTCCAGCGTGCAGGCCGTGGCGCGGGAAAACGGCGCCGCGCTGGCCGCGCTGGGCGCTGGCGGCGTGGCCGTGTTTCCCGCCGGAGATCCCTATACAGGCTTGTGGCGGCGCTTGTCCGATGGCCGCGAGCAGCTATCGTTTGGCGATCAAACGGCGGGCGCCCAGATCAGCGCTGACAGCGCCGACTGGCAAGGCGAGCACTGGCAGGTACGGGCGCGAACGCCCTCCGGTGCGCTGCGATTTGACCTGCACGCCGCCGGCCGCCATAACTTGCGCAACGCGCTGGCCGCTATCGCCTGCGCCGTTGCCGTCGGTGCGCCTTGGGAGGCGATGGCACGCGGGCTGACCGAATTCCGGCCCGTGCCGGGGCGTTCGCGCACGCTGGTGTTACGCCACCAGGGACGCGCCGTTACCCTGGTGGACGATAGCTACAACGCCAACCCGGATTCGGTGCGGGCCATCATCGACGTGCTGGCCGAGTTGCCCGGCCCGCGCCTGCTGGTGCTGGGCGACATGGGCGAGGTGGGCGAGCAGGGGCCGGCGTTTCATGCCGAGGTCGGCACCTATGCGCGTGAGCGCGGCATCGAGTGCCTGCTGACGCATGGCCCGCTGGCTATTCATGCGGCGATGGCTTTCGGCAGCGGGCGTCATTTCGAGGACATCGGCGCGCTCAACGACGCCGTGTGCGGCCACCTGACGCAGTGTGCCAGCATCGCGATCAAAGGTTCGCGCTTCATGGCGATGGAGCGCGTGGTCGATGCGCTACTCGCCGCTACGACACCGCAGGAAGGAAGTGTCCATGTTGCTTAGTCTGGCTTCGTGGTTGCAAGGGCTGGCGCCGGAGTTCGGTTTTTTCCGTGTCTTCCAGTACCTGACTTTTCGCGCCGTGATGGCGGCAATGACGGCGCTGGTCATCGGTGTGCTGGCCGGGCCGTGGGTGATTGCCAAGCTGACTGAGTTGAAGATCGGCCAGCCGGTGCGCGGCTACGCGATGGAAACGCACCTGTCGAAAAACGGCACGCCGACCATGGGCGGCGTGCTGATTCTGCTGGCGATTGCCGTCTCGACCCTGCTGTGGTTCGACTGGTCGAACCGCTTCGTCTGGATCGTGCTGATCGTCTCCTTCGGTTTTGGCGCCATCGGCTGGGTTGACGATTGGCGCAAGGTGGTGCGCAAGGACCCGGAAGGTATGCGCTCGCGCGACAAGTTTCTGTGGCAGTCGCTGATCGGCCTGGGTGCGGCGTTTTATCTGGTGTTCGCCATTTCAGGCGAGTCCAACGCCCGCGTGTGGGAGCTGTTCGCGCACTGGGTGGAGTCGGGCTTCACGCTCGATCTTCCGCGCGCAGCCGGACTGCTGCTGCCGTTCTTCAAGGAAGTGTCGTATCCGCTCGGCGTGGCTGGCTTCGTGATCCTGAGCTATCTGGTCGTCGTCGGCTCCAGCAACGCGGTCAACCTGACCGACGGGCTGGACGGACTGGCGATCATGCCGGTGATCCTGGTCGGCACCTCGCTGGGCGTCTTTGCCTATGTCGTCGGCAATGCGGTGTACTCGCGCTATCTGCTGTTTCCGCACATTCCGGGCACGGGGGAGTTGCTGATTTTTTGCGCCGCCATGATGGGCGCGGGGTTGGCGTTTTTGTGGTTCAACGCCCATCCGGCGCAGGTGTTCATGGGCGACGTTGGCGCGCTGGCGCTGGGCGGCGCGCTGGGAACCATCGCCGTCATCGTGCGGCAAGAGATCGTGCTGGCGATCATGGGTGGCATCTTCGTGGTCGAGGCGCTGTCGGTGATGCTGCAAGTCGGCTGGTTCAAGTACACCAAGCACCGTTATGGGCAGGGCCGCCGCTTGCTGAAGATGGCCCCGCTGCATCATCACTTCGAGAAAAGCGGCTGGGCCGAGACCAAGGTGGTGGTGCGCTTTTGGATCATCACCATCTTGCTGTGCCTGGTGGGTCTTTCTTCGCTCAAGCTGAGGTGAACGCATGAGCGGGCTGCGAGACCAACACGTGCTGATTCTGGGCCTGGGCGTGTCCGGCCTGGCGATGGCGCGCTGGTGCGCGGCCCAAGGCGCGCGGGTGACCGTGGCGGACACGCGCGAAGCGCCGCCGGGGTTGCAGGCGCTCAGTGAGCAGGCGCCGCAAGCGCGCTTTATCGCCGGCCCGCTGGATGCCAGGCTGCTGGATGACGCCAGCCTGCGCGCGGTGTGCCGCAGCCCTGGTCTGGCGCCAGCGGACGTGGCCTCTCTGGTACAGGCGGCGCGTGAGCGCGGCCTGCCGGTGTGGGGCGAACTCGATTTGTTTACCCAGGCGCTGGCCGATCTGCGCGCCGAGCGCGGCTACGCGCCCAAGTTGATTGCGATTACCGGCACCAACGGCAAGACCACCGTGACCGCGCTGACTGGGCAGTTGCTGGCGCGTGCTGGTCTACTGGCGGCGACGGCGGGCAACATCGGCCCGAGTCTGCTTGACACGCTGAGCGAGCGCCTGCGGGGTGACGCCTTGCCGCAAGTCTGGGTGCTGGAGTTGTCCAGCTTTCAGTTGGAGGGCAACACCAGCTTCGAGCCGACCGTGGCCACGGTGCTCAACGTCACGCAAGACCATCTGGACTGGCACGGCGACATGGCCGCCTACGCCGCCGCCAAGGCGCGCGTGTTTGGCGCGCTTGGCGCGATGGTGCTCAACCGCGACGACCCGCGGGTCTCGGCGATGCGGCCCCAGGCGCCGGCAAAGGGCAAGGGGCCGAAACCGGCGCCGCGGCGGATCATTACCTTTGGCGCCGGAATGCCGACCGAGCCGGGCGACTTTGGCATCGAGATGGTGAACGGCATGGCCTGGCTGGTGCGGGCGCTGGAGGCCGACGAGACGCAGCGCCGCCGCAAAGGGGCCGACACAGGCAGCGAGATTGAACTGCATCTGCAACGCCTGATGCCGGCCGACGCCCTGCGCATCCGCGGCCGCCACAACGCCGTCAACGCGCTGGCCGCGCTGGCCTTGGCGGTGTCCGTGGGCTGCCCGTTGGGGCCGATGCTGTATGGCCTGCGCGAGTATCGCGGCGAACCGCACCGTCTCGAATCTATCGGCGTGCTGGATGGCGTTGAATACTTCGACGACAGCAAAGGCACCAACGTCGGCGCCACCGTCGCCGCGCTGCAAGGGTTGGGAGCGGAGCGTCAGTTGGTCGTCATTCTGGGCGGCGAGGGTAAAGGGCAAGACTTTGCCCCATTGCGCGAGCCGCTGACACGCCACGCGCGCGCGGCGCTGCTGATCGGGCGCGACGCCGGGCTGATCCGTGCCGCGCTGGATGGCGCAGGCGTGCCGTTGATCGACGCCGATTCGCTAGAGCAGGCGGTTGACTTGGCGCGCGAGCGCGCTCGGGCGGGCGACGCAGTGTTGTTATCACCGGCCTGCGCCAGCCTGGATATGTTCCGCGACTACGCGCACCGCGCCGAGGTGTTTCGCGCTGCGGTGGGCGCGTTGGCGCATGACGAAGGGCTGAACCTGGAAACCGCGGTTGACCGCTTTCTACCTTCAGGAATACCGCGTGGACTTTAACTTTTGGTACTTCGATGGCCCTCACTTCATGGGTGAGAGCGCTACGCACCCGATCAGACCGCCCTCGGGCGCGTTCAACCACGGTTTCCAGGTCGAACTGGAGTTGTCCACATGAACGCCGCCAGCGCCACCTTCGGCAAACTCACGGGCCGCAACAAACGCCGCCGGGCGCGCGCTGACGATCTGCCGGTGCGCATCGGCGGGCTGGAATATGCGCGCACCGCGAGCACACCGTCGCGCATGTTGGGCTTCGACCGGGCGCTGATCTGGGTCTGCGTGGCGCTGCTGGCCTGGGGGCTGGTAATGGTTTATTCGGCCAGCATCGCGCTGCCGGACAACCCGCGCTATGCGCACTATTCGTCCACCTTCTTCGTCATGCGGCACGCCACGTGGATGGCGCTGTCCCTGATGGCGGCGCTGGTGGTCTTTCAGGTGCGCATGGATTGGTGGGAAAAATCGGCGCCGTGGATATTCATCGGTTCGCTGGCGCTGCTGATCGTGGTGCTGGTGCCGCACGTCAGCAGCGTCATCAACGGCGCCCGCCGTTGGATTTCGCTTGGGCCGATCAACTTCCAGCCCTCCGAAATCGCCAAGATCGCCGTCGTGTTGTACGCCGCCGATTACATGGTGCGCAAGATGGAGGTCAAGGAGCGGTTTTTCCGCGCCGTGCTGCCGATAGGCGCGGCCGTGGCCGTGGTGGGCCTGCTGCTGCTGGCGCAGCCGGACATGGGAGCGTTTTTGGTCATCGCCGTCATTGCCATGGGCATTCTGTTTCTGGGCGGCGTGAACGCGCGCATGTTCTTTCTCATCGCCGCGGTGCTGGCAGTGGCCTTCGCGCTGATGATCTGGGCCTCGCCGTGGCGACGCGAGCGCATCTTCGCCTACCTCGACCCCTGGAGCGAAGAACACGTGCTGGGCAAGGGCTATCAGTTGTCGCACGCGCTGATCGCAGTCGGGCGCGGCGAGGTTTTCGGCGTTGGCCTGGGCGGCAGTATCGAAAAGCTGAACTGGCTGCCCGAGGCGCACACCGATTTTCTGACCGCCATCATCGGCGAAGAATTCGGCCTGATCGGGTTGGTGTGCCTGATCTTCATGTTCTTGTGGCTGACGCGCCGCATCATGGTGATCGGCCGTCAGGCCATCGCGCTGGACCGCGTGTTTTCCGGCCTGGTGGCACAAGGCATCGGCTTGTGGCTGGGCTTTCAGGCGTTCATCAACATCGGCGTCAACCTCGGCGCGCTGCCGACCAAGGGTCTGACGCTGCCGTTCATGAGCTACGGCGGCTCGGCGCTGATGGCCAATCTGGTGGCGATTGCCATCGTGCTGCGGGTGGACGTTGAGAGCAGGACGCTCATGCGCGGAGGCCGCAAATGAGTTGCGCCCTGGTCATGGCCGGCGGCACCGGCGGCCACATTTTTCCCGGCCTGGCGGTAGCCGACGCCCTGCGCGCGCACGGCTGGCGCGTGCATTGGCTGGGCGCGCCGGGCGGCATGGAACAGCAACTGGTGCCGCCGCGCGGCTACCCGTTCGAGGCCATCGACTTCGGCGGCGTGCGCGGCAAGGGGCCGCTCACGCTGGCGTTGCTGCCGCTGCGCCTGCTGCGCGCGTTCGCGCAAAGCATTGGCGTGATCCGGCGCGTCAAACCCGACGTGCTGGTCGGTCTGGGCGGCTACATCACCTTCCCCGGCGGCCTGATGGGCGTGGCGCTGGGCAAACCGCTGGTGTTGCACGAACAGAACTCGGTGCCCGGTCTGGCGAATCGGGTATTGGCCGGCCTGGCCGAGCGCGTGTTCACCGCTTTTCCCGGCGTGTTGCCGAAGGCGCGCCGGGTGCGCTGGGTCGGCAACCCGCTGCGCGAGGCGTTCACGCGTTGGCCCGACCCGGCGACGCGTTTTGCCGGGCGCGACGGGCCGCTGCGCTTGCTGGTGGTCGGCGGCAGCCTGGGCGCGCGGGCGCTCAACGAAGTCGTGCCGCGGGCGCTGGCGCTGATCCCGCCTGAGCAACGCCCCATCGTCACCCACCAAAGCGGCGCCAAACAGATCGACGAATTGCGCGCCAATTATCAGGCGGCGGGCGTCGAAGCCGAGTTGATGCCGTTCATCGACGACATGGCGCGCGCCTACGCCAAGGCCGATCTGGTGATCTGCCGCGCCGGGGCCACCACCGTGAGCGAAATCGCCGCCATCGGCGCGGCCGCGCTGTTCGTGCCCTTCCCGCACGCGGTGGACGACCACCAGAGCGCCAACGCCCGCTTTCTGAGCGATCAGGGTGCCGGCTGGCTGATTCAGCAGCGCGACCTAAGCGCCGAAAAGCTGGCCGAAATGCTGCGAAGCACAGACCGCCCGGCGCTGGTTGCGGTGGCGCAAAAAGCCAAGTCGCTTGAGAAAACCAGCGCCGCGGAAGAGATCGTTGCCGCGTGTCAGGAGTTGGCTGGGGCGAAAGGCGGCACCCGATGAAACACGCCATCAAACACATCCATTTCGTCGCGACATCACAAAGCCGACGAAATCCGGCGTGGGCGAAAGGCGGCGTCCGATGAAACACGCCATCAAACATATTCATTTCGTCGGCGTGGGCGGCTCTGGCATGAGCGGCATCGCCGAAGTGCTGCACAACCTCGGCTACACGGTGTCCGGCTCCGACTTGGCCGACAGCGCGACGTTGCGCCGGCTGGCGGGCTTAGGCATCCGCACCTGTGTTGGCCACGCGGCGGTCAATGTGGCGGCGGCCGACGCGGTGGTGACCTCCACCGCCGTGCGGCCCGACGACAACCCCGAGGTACTGGCCGCACGTGAGCGCCATATTCCAGTGGTGCCGCGCGCGCTCATGCTGGCCGAACTGATGCGCCTGAAGAAGGGCATCGCCATCGCTGGCGCGCACGGCAAGACGACGACGACCAGCTTGGTCGCCAGCGTGCTGGCCGAAGCCGGGCTGGACCCGACCTTCGTCATCGGCGGACGCCTCAACAGCGCTGGCGCCAACGCCCGGCTCGGCTCGGGCGAGTACATCGTGGTCGAAGCCGACGAGTCCGACGCCTCGTTTCTCAACCTGCTGCCGGTGATGGCTGTCGTCACCAACATCGATGCCGACCATATGGAGACCTACGGCCACGACTTCGGGCGGCTGAAAAAATCCTTCGTCGACTTTCTGCACCGCATGCCGTTCTACGGCACGGCGATTTTGTGTCTGGAAAGTCCGGCGGTGCGCGACATCCTGGCTGAAGTGACCTGTCCCGTCACCACCTACGGCTTTACCGCCGACGCCCAGGTACGCGCGCTGAACGTGCGCGCCGACGGCAACCAAATGCACTTCACCGTGCAGCGGCGCAACGGCGTCATGCTGCCCGATCTGAAGGTAACACTGAATCTGGCGGGCGAACACAACGTGCTGAACGCGCTGGCCGCCATCGCGGTGGCGGTGGAATTGAACATCGACGACGACGCCGTGCTGAAAGCGCTGGCCGGGTTCAAAGGCGTCGGGCGGCGCTTTCAGCATTACGGCGACCTGCCCGCCAAAGGCGGCGGCACGTTCACCGTGATTGACGACTACGGCCACCACCCGGCGGAAATGGCCGCCACGCTGGCGGCGGCGCGCGGCGCATTTCCGGGTCGGCGGCTGGTGCTGGCGTTCCAGCCGCACCGCTACACGCGCACGCGCGACTGCTTCGAGGATTTCGTGCGCGTCATCGGCAGCGCCGACCGCGTGGTGCTTACCGAGGTCCATGCCGCCGGCGAGGAACCCATCATCGCCGCCGACGGTCGCTCGCTGGCGCGCGCGCTGCGCGTGGCGGGCAAGGTGGAGCCGGTGTTCGTCGCCGACGTGGCCGAGCTGCCAGCGCAGATCGCCGAACACGCCGAAGAAGGCGACGTGGTGATATGCATGGGCGCGGGCTCCATTGGCAACGTAGCGGCAAAAATCGTTACAACGCTACAAAAACAGGAGCATCATCCAGGTTGAACGAAATGGCACAACACGGCAATCCATTCGGAAAAGTAGCGGTGCTGATGGGCGGGCGCTCGGCCGAGCGCGACATTTCCCTGATGTCCGGCCACGGCGTACTAGCGGCGCTGCGCTCGCGCGGCGTCGATGCGCACGCCTTCGACCCCGCCGAGCAGCCGATGGATGAGTTGAAGCGCCAGGGCTTTGCGCGCTGCTTCATTGCCCTGCACGGGCGCTACGGCGAAGACGGCACAGTGCAAGGCGCGCTGGAACTGATGGGCATCCCGTACACCGGCGCCGGCGTGATGAGCTCCAGCATCGCCATCGACAAAGTCATGACCAAGCGGGTCTGGCTGGCCGAAGGCCTGCCAACGCCGCGCTACGTGTTGCTGCATCGCGATGGCTTTACGCCCGCGCAGGTGCAAGCCGTCCCTGGCGAGCTGGGTCTGCCGCTGATCGTCAAGCCGGTGCGCGAAGGCTCTTCACTGGGGCTGACGCAGGTCAGCGACTTGGCGCAGATGCAGCAGGCCGTCACCGCCGCCGCCGCGCTGGACGCCGACATTCTGTGCGAGCAGTTCATCGCTGGCGACGAAGTCACCTGCCCGGTAGTGGGCGAAGGCAGCGGCGCGCGGGCGCTACCGGTCATTCGCATCATCGCGCCCGGCGGCCAGTACGACTACCAGAACAAATACTTCAGCGACGCCACCGAATACCGCGTCCCGTGCAACCTGCCAAAGGGCGAAGAGGCGGCGATCCAGGCGCTGGCGCTCAAAGCCTACCGCGTGCTCGGCTGCCGCGGCTGGGGCCGACTGGACGTAATGATCGACGCCGCCACGCGCCAGCCCTGGCTGCTGGAGATCAACACCTCGCCCGGCATGACTGGCCATTCTCTGGTACCGATGGCCGCCCAGGCCGCTGGCTTGAGCTACGAAGATCTGTGTCTGCAACTGCTGGCCGATGCGACGCTCGACTATCCCTTGCCGACGGGAGAGCGCGCATGACCCCCACCCTGCCCATACCAGTCGATGTCAAGTTGATGAACCTGACCGTATCGCTGCTGGTCGCGGCGCTGGCGCTTGGCGCCATCGTCGCCGGGCTATGGTGGTTTGCGCGCCTGCCGGCGTTTGCCATCCGTCAGATCACCATCGACGGCGACACCACGCACAACAGCGCCGCCAGCCTGCGCGCCGGCGTCGCGCCGCGCTTGGGCGGCACCTTTTTCACCATGGACCTGGCGGCAGCGCAAGCGGCGTTTCAGTCCACGCCCTGGGTGCGGCGCGCGCTGGTGCGGCGCGAATTTCCGAACCGGTTGCACGTCACGCTGCAAGAGTACGTGCCGGCGGCGCGCTGGGGTAACACGGCCGATGAAGCCGACGCGCGCATGGTCAACAGCGAAGGCGAGGTGTTCGACGCTTCGGGCGGCGACGGCGAAGACAGCGATCTGCCGATGCTGATCGGCCCCGACGGCCGGGCGCCCGAGTTACTAGCCATGTACCGGCTGCTGAGCCCGCTGGCGCAGCCGCTAGGCGCGCGGGTGCGCCAAGTGGCCCTGCAAGCGCGCGGCAATTGGCAGGTTGAGCTTGACAGCGGCGCGGTCATCGAACTGGGCCAGGGCACGCCCGGCGCGCTGGCGGCGCGATTCAAGCAATTCGCGGCCACCGCAAAGGAAGTCGCCGCCCGGCACGAGCGCGGGGTGGACGCCATCGAGGCGGCCGATCTGCGCCACGCCGACGGCTATGCGCTGCGGCTGCGCGGCGTCACCACCGTGCGCGCCGAACCCACTGAGCGGAGCACGCCGCAACCCGCACGTAAAACGACACGATAACCCGCAACCGCACAAGACATGGCAAAAGAATACAAGGACCTCATCGTCGGACTGGACATCGGCACCGCCAAGATCATGGTGGTGGTAGGCGAAGTTCTGCCCGACGGCGACCTCAAGCTCGCCGGCCTGGGCGTGGCGCCCAGCAACGGCTTGAAGCGCGGCGTGGTAGTCAACATCGACGCCACGGTAGCCAGCATCCAACAAGCGCTCAAAGAAGCCGAACTGGTGGCCGACTGCCGCATCGGCCGCGTCTACACCGGCATCACCGGCAGCCACATTCGCGGCCTCAACTCCAGCGGCATGGTCGCCGTCAAAGACAAGGAAGTCACCCCCGCCGACGTCGCGCGCGTGGTCGAAACCGCCAAGGCCATCAACATCTCCAGCGACCAGCGCCTGCTGCTGGTGGCGCCGCAGGAATTCGTCATCGACGGCCAGGACGTCAAAGAGCCGGTCGGCATGAGCGGCATGCGGCTGGAGGCCAAAGTCCACATCGTCACCGGCGCGCAAAGCGCAGCCGAAAACATCATCAAATGCGTGCGCCGCTGCGGGCTGGAAGTCGATCAGTTGATGCTCAACCCGCTGGCCTCCGCGCAAGCCGTGCTGACCGCCGACGAGCGCGAGCTAGGCGTGGCCTGCGTGGACATAGGCGCCGGCGCCACCGACGTGGCAATCTTCTCCGGCGGCTCGATCCGTCACACGGCAGTGATCCCGATTGCCGGCGACTTAGTCACCAGCGACATCGCCATGGCGCTGCGCACCCCGACCATGGACGCCGAGGACATCAAGGTCGCCCACGGCTGCGCCAAGCAATTGCTGGCCGACGCCGACACGCAAATTGAAGTCCCCGGCCTCGGCGACCGCACGCCGCGCATGCTCAGCAAACAAGCGCTGGCCGGCGTCATCGAGCCGCGGGTGGAAGAAATTTTCTCGTTGGTGCAGCAAGTCATCCGCGACTCCGGCTTTGAAGAACTGCTGTCCTCCGGCGTCGTACTCACCGGCGGCAGCGCCGTCATGCCCGGCATGGTCGAGCTAGGCGAAGACATCTTCTTGAAACCGGTGCGCCGCGGCGTGCCCATATACGCGCGCAGCTTATCGGACATGGTGGCACAGCCGCGCGCGGCCACCGTCATGGGGCTGATGGACGAGGCCCGCTTGGCGCGGCTGCGCGGCTTCAGGGTAGCCAGCAAAAGCGGCGGCGTCAAAAGCGCCCTCGGCCGGTTCAAGGACTTCATCGTAGGGAATTTTTAATCATGGACTCACCCTCAATCCATTCCCGAAAGCCGGCTATTTCAGCGATTCACCACGTTGTCCCAGCATCCGCGGCGCACAAAACCGAAAGAGCCAAATGGCCGTGGAGCAAGCCATGCCAGAGCGCCCGTGGCCGGGGCTTCCCTGGCCACCGGATGCGTCCCCCTGGGGGGAAGGCGCGCCAGCGACTCAGGGGGGATGTCATTCCTCCAACGCAGCGAAGTACGGGGCCGCCCTCGTGAGAGAAAGGCGGCCACTTCCACATCGACACGACTTACGCAAATCAGGAACAAGCAAGACGTTTACACCTTGGCAATGACCTTTGATTCATCCTTTTTTGCGTAAGTCCTAATCGATTCACGCAAAACAGACATTCATCACCCCACCCCCCGGCAACTGCAAGATAGACAAGGAGCACATCATGAGCATCGAAATGATTGAAATAGACGGTTTTAACTCCGGCACCCAAATCAAGGTGATCGGCGTCGGCGGCGGCGGCAGCAACGCCGTCGATCACATGATCGCGCGCGAGGTACAGGGCGTCGAGTTCATCTGCGCCAATACCGACGCGCAGGCGCTTGCCCGCACTCACGCGTCCAAAACCATCCAGCTTGGCAATAGCGGCTTAGGCGCCGGCAGCAAGCCCGAAAAGGGCCGCGAAGCCGCCGAGGCCGCCGCCGACGACATTCGCCAGGCCATCCGTGGCGCGCACATGCTATTCATCACCGCCGGCATGGGCGGCGGCACCGGCACCGGCGCCGCGCCGGTCATCGCGCGCATCGCCAAGGACATGGGCATCCTCACCGTCGGCGTGGTCACCAAGCCATTCGACTGGGAAGGCGGCCGTCGCATGACCAACGCCGAAGCCGGCCTGGGTGAAATGGAAGCCAACGTCGATTCGCTGGTCGTGGTATTGAACGAAAAACTGCTCGAAGTGCTGGGCGACGACATCACCCAGGAGCAAGCCTTCGCCCAAGCCAACGACGTGTTGAAAAACGCCGTCGGCGGCATTGCCGAAATCATCAACGACTACGGCTTCGTCAACGTCGACTTCGAAGACGTGCGCACCGTCATGGGCGAACCCGGCAAAGCCATGATGGGCACCGCCACCGCCAGCGGCCCCGACCGCGCCCGCATCGCTGCCGAACAAGCCGTCGCCTGCCCGCTGCTCGAAGGCATCGATCTGTCGGGCGCCAAGGGTGTACTGGTGCTGGTCACGGCCTCCAAGGGTTCGCTCAAGCTCAACGAGTCCAGGGAAGCGATGAACACCATCCGCGCCTACGCCTCACCCGAGGCCCACACCATCTACGGCGCCGCCTACGACGACAGCCTGGGCGACGAAATCCGCGTCACCGTCGTCGCCACCGGCCTGTCGCGCCAGGGCATGCGCCGCCAGCCCATCACCGTGGTACAAGGCGGCCTAACCCAGCGCACCGGCACCGACAACGTGCCCTTCACGCTGTACGATCCCCGTGCGGCAAACGCACCCGCGCAGCAGCACCACGACTACGGCAACATGGGCGTTCCCACCGTCTGGCGCACCAACCGCACCCAGGCGGCGGCCAAGGTAGACGCGCTGTCTTCCGGCGGCATGGACGACTTCGAAATTCCGGCGTTCTTGCGCAAGCAAGCCGACTGACGTTTTAGCCCGGATATTTCGGCAATAGACAGCAACAGAACCGGCCTTCAGGCCGGTTCTGGATAGTTGCTGTCAATGTTTTGGTGGAACGGAGCACTAGGACTAGGTTGAATGTCGGTAAGGCGTCTGCATTGCAACGGATTGTAGGCTGCCCGCCTTGCATGCGTCAGAGAATCTCCATGCCATTGGCGGTAAAGCGCACCCGTTCGGGCTCGACGCCGAGCAGCTTGCGCAACGTGTCGCCGCCGGCTTTCTGCATCTGTGACTGCTGCGCCGGATCGGGATGCTTGGACAGATCAGCCTGCGCCGCCATCATGAACATGCCGAAGCCGACCCACACCTGATAGATCGCGGCCTTGTCGTTCGCGCTAGCCTTGACAAGCGTCGGCGCGTCGAACATGACCTGCTCCAGTTGCCGGTACAGCGGTTTGACCGCATTTTCGGGGAAAGTCCGGTTCGTATAGGCCGCATAGCTGCCAGCCAGAAGGGCGGTTTGCGCCGTAGCCAAATTGTCTTTAGGAATGCCGTAAACGCGCGGTATAGTGTCGTTGAAGGCAAGAATCAGCCGAGTGTAATCCTTGGCGCGCTGCGGCTGGTCTTTGGGCGGGTACGAAGCGACCAACATCTCGATGCCCCGCGTGGTAGAAAAGGTATTGCCGACGTTCAACCAGGCCGCGTCACGCGGTACGGCGTTGCCGGTTTGCCGGGCGACTTGGTGAACGCCCGAAGCTTTCTTTCGCGCCGAAGCCTTTTTCCGCGCCAAAGCTTTCTTTCGCACCTTGTTGCGCCGACCCTGTTGTTCAAGAAGACGCTGTCGGTTGACATATGAATTGAACAAATTGGTCTCCATGGTGTATTCAACCTGGAACCACTGAGCAAAGCACTCGTCGGCGTGCGCGACGGCCAGCGCACACACCACCATGAGGAAAATTCGTTTCATATTTAACTCCGTGACTTCAAAAAGAAAAACAAGGCCGAAGAGCCAAAGTTTCGATAAAACCCTTTATCCCAGATTTTCCACTCACCTTGAAACCATCCGATTGCACACATCTTGAAGGACCGTAGGCTGGGATGCAACGCAGTGGAATCCCAGCTTCTTCAAATCCTTCACTCCCGTTCCATGCCGCCCAATCCAGCGTCTCCCCCAGTCTTCAGCGCGGTAGGCTGGGATGGAGTGAAACGCATCCCGGCTTCAGGCGGTGGATGCTGGGATTACGCTACGCTTTATCCCAGCCTACCGGGCTAACGAAAGGACACCAAGGTAAAGTCAGGTGTCATAGGAAGGCAGAAAATTAAAGCGATGCCGATCCCGTTGGCAAACGAACCCAGCCCGTAGCTTCTATTTCTTCAAAGGTCGCCATCTCGACGTGACGAACTATATCTTTACCCAAAAGAGCATTCTTATATGACTTCGCTTCATCAGGTGATTTTCACTGGTTTTCACAGTCATCGCATATGACAAGGAGTTGCTTTGTCACAGGGTCTTTGACTGCAAGTAGCTGACCCTGCCTGCAAATTGGGCACTCTCCAAATTAATAATCTTGCATAGCTATTTTCCAATCAAAAAGTCGTAGTCTTTTGGCAATGGTGGCGTCCCACCCGATGGATAACCTGTCACGATTCTGTTTGTTCCCGACTCGGTAATGATGGTGACATGATTGTAGGTTTCCAACTGGCCGCCCATACCACCCGCATACCCTGAATTCGGGCGAGGAACGAGATAAATGTCAGCACGGTAGGTTGGGCTGAGTGCAACGATGCCCAACATTTGTGATCCATCCAATTGTTGGGTTTCACTTTAACTCAACCCAACCTACCGGGCTCAAATAATTTCATGATTTCATTCGGAATGATTGGTGCAGATTGACCAATATGCAATTTTTTCAGCCATAAACTACACATCAGATCAATATCATCTATTCCATTTTTAGAATAGATTTTATTTGCGTCCGCATAAAATTCACTAAATCCTTCTTTATAGGTATTGTATGCAAATGTTCCATCTGGCATCTTTAATGTTTTGCCAACATTAAAATCTCCCAGGGAAACCAAATAATCAACCAATTTGAGTGCATCGGCCATTCTTTTTTCAGAACTTTTGTTGAATTTAAAATCATCTTTTCCGTAACTCACCATCCCTAAAATTTGAGCGAAAAATATGATATCTATATCTCCTTCGCTATATAGATCATCAAATAAATCAATTGTGTATTGCGTGTTAATCATGATTATTTTACCGTGATGTGAACTTTGTAATTGCTCCCACTTTTCGGAAATACATCAATAGTCTGGCCGCCAGTTGTTGATGCATTTCTAAAGCCAATCCTGGTTCCATCAGGCAAGATTTTCATAACGCCATCATATCCTTGCGCAGATACATTTTCTGCACCAGTAGTGATTTTTTGAAATAGCGAATTTAATTCGCTTTCTGATCCAACATTAAAAGCTTGTCCGCTTTTTCCGAATGGTGTGCCAGCTTCACGAACAACTGCGCGGACCTCTGTCGAACTCAAGGCAGCTACTTCCTTTGTCCCAACATCATCAACCCGCCGCGCCGCCCCTTGCGCCACCTCCGTGCCCGCATCAATGGCACGCTGGCTGCCTCGGATGCCTGCTTTGATGGCGTCGCCGACTCCGGGCACCCAGCCGAT
>JAITMV010000114.1 GCA_031277295.1 Burkholderiaceae bacterium
GCCGTGGCCAGCAGCCAGACGATGATGCCGGCAAAGTACAGCCCCACCGCGATGCCGGCCCAGCGGTTGATGCGGCGCACCCAGCCGTCAAGGCGGCGGGTGAACAGGATGTACAGCTCAGTGATGACCACCGTTTCGGCCAGCCCGACCGGGATCGCCATGAAAATAATCAGGTTCCACGGCTGGTTGTCGGCCAGCAGTTCCATGTAATGCGTCATGTTCATGAGAATATTCCTTTATGCTGCGGGGCGACAGCCCAATGCATGGCGGCAAGGCGCTGCCGCTCGACTGCCATCAGCCAGACGGCAACTTGCCTGCATAGGCGAAAGCAGAACATGGTGCGCAAATTCTACAATTCATGCCGTCATACAGGCTCTGAAGATTGCCAATGAAACGCTTTTGGCTGCTGTTCGCCCAAACCGTGACCGTGCTGCTGGCGGCTTGGTTTGTCGTGCGCACGCTTCAGCCTGGATGGCTGGGCGTCCCGTCTGCCGAGCGAACCGCGATCTCGGTGGTGGAAGCGTCCGGCACCCCGTCCGCAGCGGCCGCGCCCGGTAGTCTGAACGGCGCAGTGCGCAAGGCCGCGCCAGCGGTGGTCAGCATCAACACCCGCACCACCGCCGCGAGCCGTCCGGTGTATCGCGACCCTTGGTTCCGTTTTTTCTTCGGCGACTTCGGCGAGCAGACGCAGCAGGAACAAGCCGGCCTCGGTTCGGGCGTGATCGTCAGCACCGACGGCTACGTGCTGACCAACAACCATGTGATCGAAAACGCCGACCAGATTGAGGTGATACTGGCCGACACGCGCCATGCCACTGCCGAGATCGTCGGCACCGACCCCGATTCGGACTTGGCGGTGCTCAAAATCAGCATCGTCGGCAAGCTGCCCGTCATGACCCTGGGAGACTCCAGCGCGCTGCAAGTCGGCGACCCGGTACTGGCCATTGGCAACCCGTTCGGCGTCGGCCAGACCGTCACCAGCGGCATCGTCAGCGCGCTCGGGCGCGAGCTGGGGCCCGACCGCCTGGGGACAAATACATTTGAGCACTTCATCCAGACCGACGCCGCCATCAACCCCGGCAACTCCGGCGGCGCGCTGACCGACACCGCCGGAAACCTGATAGGCATCAACACCGCGATTTACTCGAATTCCGGCTCAGGCGGCAGCATCGGCATCGGCTTTGCCATTCCCGTTTCGACCGCCCGGCAGGTACTCGAAGGTATCGTCAAAAATGGACAAGTCTCGCGCGTCTGGATTGGCATCGAGGCCAGAGAACTGGCGTCCGAGCTGGCGCGCAACTTCGGCATTCGCGCACCCGCCGGCGTGATCGTCACCGGCGTTAACCTCGACGGCCCCGCCGCCGCCGCCGGCATCCGGCCGGGCGACGTCATCACGCAGATCGAAGGGCAGCCGGTGCGCACCGTCCCGGAACTGATGACCCGCATCGCCGCGCTGCCGCCGGGCACCGCCGCGCGCTTCACGCTGGAGCGCGGCGGCGAGTCGGAGCGAATTTCCGTCACCCCAAGGGAGCACCGGCGCCTACCGCCGGTCGGACGACAGCGGTAATCTCTGTAAACGGCGCTCAGGAACCAGCGGTTTTCTTGGTCTTGGCCTCCTGCTCGTCATCCAGCGCCTGTGTCTGGCCGACGAACAGCCGCGCGGCCCAGATACCGGCTTCGTACAGCAGGCACATGGGAATCGCCAGCGCCAGTTGCGAGACCACGTCGGGTGGCGTGACGATGGCGGCAACGATGAAGGCGCCGACGATGAAGTAGGCACGATAGCTCTTCAACTGCGCGATGCTGACCACACCGATGCGCGCCAGCACTACTACCGCTATCGGCACCTCGAACGCCAGCCCAAAGGCCAAAAACATGGTCAGCACGAAGCTCAGGTACGCCTCGATGTCCGGCGCTGCGGTGATGGCCTTGGGCGCGAACTGCTGAATGAACGCGAATACCTTGCCAAATACGAAGAAGTAGCAGAACCCCACGCCGAGAAAAAACAAAATCGTGCTGGACAGCACCAGCGGCAGCACCATTTTTTTCTCGTGCGAATAAAGACCCGGCGCGACAAACGCCCAGGCCTGATAAAGCACCACTGGCAACGCGACCAGAAACGCGGCCATCAGCAGAATTTTCAGTGGCACCATGAATGGCGAAATGACCGAGGTGGCGATCATCGTCGCGCCCTTGGGCAGATGCGCGACCAGCGGCTCGGCCAGCAGGTCGTACAACTGGCCCGGCCCCGGATACAGCGCCAGCACGATAGCCACCACGCCGACCGCCAGCGCCGACTTGATGAGCCGGTCGCGCAACTCGATCAGGTGCTCGACGAACGGTTGCTCGGTACCGGTCGGTTCGCCGTCAGAGTCTTTTTGGGAAGCGCTCATGGAAAAAAGGAGCCTAGGGGTGGCTCATTTCGGCCTGAAGCGCGCCACCCGCGCCGCGCCCGACTGCACCTGACGGCGCACGCCGTGGCGCGCTTTGTACCACTGCGGGGTGGTACCGCGTTTCAGGCGCCAGTTCTTGTCGGGGTGGCGGTATTCGGGCGGCGGCGGCTCCCAGGCCGCGGCGGGTTCAGCGGACGCGGCATCCGCGCCTTTCAGTTCGTCCGCGGTGCCGCGCCACTCCTGCTCCAGATCGGTCTGGGCGGCGCGCACGCCACGTTCGACTTCACGCCCTGCCTGTTCGACCGAGTCCTTCATTTTTTTCAGTTCGTCCAAATCCATCGCCCGGTTCACCTCGGCCTTGACATCGGCGACGTAACGCTGCGCTTTGCCCAGCAGCGCGCCGACGGTACGAGCCACGCGCGGCAGCTTTTCGGGGCCGATGACGATCAGCGCCACCGCGCCGATCAGCGCCATTTTGGAAATGCCGAGGTCAAGCATGGGGAAGGTTTAGCGTTTGGTTTTTGGCGTGGGCTGTTTTGCGGGGATGCGTCCGCACCGAAAGAGGTATTTACGCTAAACGCCAAACGGCACGCGGCGCGTCAGCTTTTTTCCTTCGCCTGCACGTCGATAGTTTCCTTGTCGGCGGCGGCGGCGTTGGTGACTTGGCCCGCCGCAGGCTGCGAATCGGCACCCGCCGCGCCGTCTTTCATACCGTCCTTGAAGCCCTTGACGGCCGCGCCCAGATCAGACCCCATGTTCTTGAGCTTTTTGGTGCCGAAGATCATGACCACGATCAGCAGAACGATCAGCCAGTGCCAAATGGAAAACGAACCCATGATGTTGCTCCTTGTGCCCGTCAAACCATTGACGGGCGGCGATGGCTCATTTTATTCACCCATGCACCCACGGACGCGGCCCGCCCAGTACATGAACGTGCAGATGATGCACCTCCTGCCCGCCGTGTTTGCCGGTGTTGACGACGATGCGAAAGCCGCCTTCCGGGTACGGTTGGCAGCCCTGCTCCAACGCCAGCCTGGGCGCCAGCGTCATGATGCGGCCCAGCAGCGCGGCGTGCTCGGAGCCAACGTGGGCCATCGAGACGATGTGCGCCTTGGGAATGATGAGAAAGTGAATCGGTGCCCAGGGCTTGATGTCGTGAAAGGCCAGCAGTTCGTCGTCCTCGTACACCTTGTCGGACGGAATCTGGCCGGCGGCGATTTTGCAGAAGATGCACTCGGTCATGGTCAGGTCGTGTGATGGATTTCGTGGTGCGCCACCCGCGCCACGCTGGAGCGCACGCCGATGTCGTCGAAGTGGGTGCGCAGCCAGTCGCCGCCGGCGCCGCGGCCCAGATCGTACAGGCGGGCGATGAAGGCGCTGTCGGCGCGTGACTTGCTGGCGGCGCCGAATGTGGCCAGCGCCGCGCCGCCATCGACCCGGTGCAGCAGCACGTTCCGGTAGCGATCCGGATCAAGCCGCCCTTCGGCCAGCAGGCGGCTGACGAATTCGATCGCGCGCATTTCGGCCAGCAGCGAGGCGTTGAAGGTGATTTCGTTGACGCGCTCCATGATGTCCAGCGCGCTGGCCGCGGGCGTCCAGGGCGCTTCGATTGGATTGATCTGCACCAGCAGCACGTCGGCGCTTTGGGTGTGGTAGATCAGCGGATGGATGACCGGATTGCCCGAATAGCCGCCGTCCCAGTAATAGTCGTCGCCGATTTGCACGGCCTGAAACAGCGTGGGCAGACAGGCCGAGGCCATCACCGCGTCGACCGACAGGCGCTGGCCGCTGAACACCTCGCCGCGGCCTGTGCGCACGTTGGTGGCGGAGACGAAGACCTTGATCTGGCGCTGGCGAGCCAGGCGCTCGAAGTCGATCTCGCTTTGCAGCCATTGGCGCAGCGGGTTAAGCCCCAGCGGGTTCATCTGCGCTGGCGACAGCCACTGCGTAAAGATCGTCGCCAGGGTCTGCGCCGTCGGCAGCGGCACGCCGGCCATGAAGTTGCCCATCAACCCCACGCGGTCCCAAAAGCGCCTGAGCGCCTTGCGGGCGGCCTCGCGCGCCTGGGCGTCATCCTGACCATCGTCGTGCGCCCGCGCCAGCGCGTCGGCCAGCACGACGGCGTTCATCGCTCCTGCGCTGGTGCCGCTGACGCCGTCAAAGCGCAGGCGGCCATCTTCCAGCAACGCGTCCAGCACACCGGCGGTAAACGCGCCGTGCGAGCCTCCGCCTTGCAGGGCCAAGTCGATCATTTTGCCGGCGGCGGTTCGTCCGTTTCCGTTTCTTTCCGTCATTGCAGTTCTGTAGGGGGTAGGTAGCGCAAAATCACGCGCCGTTTTGCCCGGCCGGGCGGCATCATCCTAGAAACGACAGTTGAACGCGCTCGCCAGTGCCGTGATCGGCGTGCCAGGCAAGGCGCGAGGACGCCGCGGGCCAATGCCCGCAAGGACGAGCAACGCCGCATGGCGCGGCGAGCGCGGTGCTGGTGAGTGCGTAGCGCCCTCACCCAAAAGGTGACGGTCATCGAAGCCACAAAAGCCAATGCTCATGCGGGTTTCCTGAAGATAACAAGCGGTCAACTGCCGTTTCTAGGATCATTGGATCGGGCGCGCAATGCGCAACCCGCGCCGCCTCACCCTTCCACCGAGCGGCCGGCGCTCATGCGTACCATGCCCTTGACGATGCGGTAGAGGAACCAGATCGAAATCAGCGTCCAGGCGATCCACCCCGGAAGATAAAGCAGCAAGAACAGCGGCAGCGTCACCACGTACAACACGCCAGCCCACAGCACCGAAGCAATGCGCCAATTAAAGTGGCTTTCCTGCCATGTACCGGCGGCATCGTCTCTTTTTACCATGTCCATCACCAAGGCGACGGCCAGCAGCAAGATGCCCACCTGCGCCCCAGGGATCACCGCCGCCACGGCAACGATCAGGTGCAGCAGATAACTGACCCAACCCCAGGCTTTGAGCGCATCGTCATGGTCATCGCCAGCAGCGCGGGGACGGACGGGTTGCACGTCGATGATGTCTCGTTCGTCGTTCATGGGGCCTTCTCCTGTTGACGCCGCGCCTTTTCCTCAATGCCCGACAGCCCCTCGCGCCGCGCCAGTTCGTCCAGCACGTCGGCCGCCGACAGGCCATAGTACGCCAGCGCCACCATGCCATGAAACCACAGATCGGCCATTTCGGCGACGATCTTCTCGCACGGGCCGCCGTGATCGGCGTCCTTGGCGGCCATCACGACCTCGGCGGCTTCCTCGCCGATCTTCTTCAGAAAAGCGTCCGGCCCACGGTGCAGCAAACGGGCGACGTAGCTTTTTTCCGGGTCACCGCCAGCGGCGGGCTTACGGCTTTCGATGACGGCGCTCAGGCGCGCCAGGATGTCTTGTTCGAGCATGTTTTACGGTAAACGTTGTACATGAACGAATGACAAATGACCCGCTTCGCTCAATGCAATATTCGCACGCCGAAGGCGCGGTCATTTGTCATTTCAACGTTCAACTATAAATGCGGTCTGGGTCTTTCAGCACCGGATCGACCGCTTGCCACTGACCGTCTTTCAGCACGCTGTAAAAACAACTGTGGCGACCGGTATGGCAAGCAATGCCGGGATCGTGGCCGCGTTGGGTCACCTTCAGCAGCAGCACGTCGTTGTCGCAGTCGATGCGGATCTCGTGCACGGTTTGCTCGTGGCCCGACTCCTCGCCCTTGAACCAGAGTTTGCCGCGCGAGCGGCTCCAGTACACGGCGCGGCCCTGCTCGGCGGTTTTTTGCAGCGCTTCGCGGTTCATCCAGGCCAGCATCAGCACGTCGCCGGTGCTCGCCTCTTGCGCAATCACGGGCGCCAAGCCCCGCGCGTCCCATTTGACTTGGTCGAGCCAGTTCATGACGCGATTGTCGGCGATTGGCGCCCGACGATATGGACGGAAAACCAAGCCCGTGCAGCCGGGGGGAAGCGTTACAACACGCCCTGCGCCAGCATGGCGTCGGCGATCTTCACGAAGGCGGCGACGTTGGCGCCTTCGACGTAGTTCACCGTGCCGTCCTTGCGCTCGCCGTGGCGCACGCAGTTGTGGTGAATGTCCTTCATGATGGCGTGCAGGCGCTCATCGACGTCGGCGTGTGCCCATGACAGGCGCATGGCGTTCTGACTCATTTCCAGGCCCGAGGTAGCGACACCGCCGGCATTGCTGGCCTTGCCGGGGGCGTACAGCACACCGGCGGCGTGGAAGGCATCCACCGCCTCCAGCGTGCTGGGCATGTTGGCGCCTTCGGCGACGCAGCGCACGCCATTCGCGATCAGCGCCTTGGCGTCGTTTTCATCCAGTTCGTTCTGGGTGGCGCAGGGCAGCGCAATATCGACTGGCACGTTCCAGGGGCGCTTGCCGGGCAGAAAGGCCATGCCGCCGCCGCGGGCGAAGTCGGCCAGCCGGCCACGCCGCACGTTCTTGAACTCCAGCAGATCGGCCAGTTGCTGCTCGGACAAGCCGTGCTCGCACACCAGCGTGCCACCGGAGTCAGACAAGGTGATGATCTTGGCGCCGATTTCCATTGCCTTTACGGCGGCGAACTGCGCCACGTTGCCGGAGCCGGAGATCGACACGCGCCGGCCGTCGAAATCCTCCTGCACGCGGTACAGCATTTCTTCAGCGAAATAGACGGTGCCAAAGCCCGTGGCCTCGGGCCGCATTAGGCTACCGCCAAAGGCCAGTCCCTTGCCGGTGAACACGCTGCCGGCGTGGTTGGCGAGTTTTTTCATCGCGCCGGCCATGAAGCCGACTTCGCGCGCGCCGACGCCAATGTCGCCCGCGGGCACGTCAGTGTCGGGGCCGAGGTAACGGTACAGCTCCAGCATCAACGCCTGGCAAAAACGCATGACCTCACCGTCGCTCTTGCCCTTGGGGTCGAAGTCGCTGCCGCCCTTGCCGCCGCCCATTGGCAAGGTGGTCAGCGAGTTCTTGAAGGTCTGCTCAAAGGCCAGAAACTTCAGGATCGACAGATTGACGCTAGGGTGAAAGCGCATACCACCCTTGTACGGGCCGATGGCCATGTTGTGCTGGATGCGAAACGCCCGGTTAACCTGGGTGTGGTTTCTGTCGTCGAGCCAACTGACGCGAAACTGGATTGCCCGGTCAGGCTCCACCAGCCGCTCCAGCAAGCCGGACTCGCGGTAGCGCGGGTTTTTGTCCAGGAAGGGCCACAGGCTGACCGCCACTTCGCGGACGGCTTGCAAAAACTCAGGTTGCTGCGGATCGCGCTGGGCGACCTGGCGCAGAAAATCTTCGAGGTTGGTGGCGGACAAGGTGGTAGCTCCTCACAAAAACGGCCCGAAATCAGAGGCCGCGAATCGGCGACCCTGCATCATGCACCAATTTGGTGGCCAGACGCGGCCGGGATGACACAAAAAAATCAGCACCGTGAACCGCGCTGGGTTTACGACGGATTACAACCGCACCGCAATCCCGCGCTCGGCCATGCGCTGCTTGGCCTGCGCGATGGTGTATTCGCCGTAATGGAAGATGCTGGCGGCCAGCACCGCGTCGGCCAGGCCGTATTGCACGCCGTCGGCCAGATGATCCAGGTTGCCCGCCCCGCCAGAGGCAATAACCGGCACCGGCACCGCCTGAGCCACGGCGCGAGTCAGTTCCAGATCGAAGCCGCTCTTGGTGCCGTCTTTATCCATGCTGGTGAGCAGAATTTCGCCAGCGCCGTATTCCGCCATTTGGCGCGCCCAGGCGACGGCGTCCAGCCCGGTGTTGGTGCGCCCGCCGTGGCTGTACACGTCCCAGCCGGGGCCGCGCGCGCGCAAGTCGTCGCCGGTGCGCTGCTTGGCGTCGATGGCGACCACGATGCACTGCGCGCCGTATTTGTCCGATGCCTCGCGGATCACCTCCGGATTGGCAATGGCCGCCGAGTTGAAGCTGGTCTTGTCGGCCCCCGCGCCCAGCAGCCGCCGCACGTCCTGCACCGTGCGCACGCCGCCGCCGACAGTGAGCGGAATGAATATTTGCGATGCCACTGCTTCGATGACCGGCAGGATCAGATCGCGCCCGTCGCTGGTGGCGGTGATGTCCAGAAAGGTCAATTCGTCGGCGCCCTGCTCGTTGTAGCGAGCCGCAATCTCCACCGGATCGCCAGCGTCGCGCAGTTGAACGAAGTTGACGCCCTTGACGACGCGGCCGCCGGTGACGTCGAGGCAGGGGATGATGCGTTTAGCGAGTGTCATTGTGCGCTTCTTCTTGCAAAATAGTAGAACATGGTAAATCAGTTTTCACCCCATCGTTAAACATCTCCTTTATCGGCCGCCCACTAGCCGCCTGTGAGGCGCGTAAACAGGCACTTTTTGCAAGATCGATGTATTTTTTTTCTTTTTCAATCCCAATATAACGCCGCCCCTCTATAATCGATGCCACGGCAGTCGTTCCACTGCCAAGAAAACAATCCAGAACAACATCACCTGGATCGGTAAGCAAACGAATGCAGCGCCGAGGCAATTCTAAAGGAAATTTGGCTTCATGATCATTATTGGTACGCACCGAAGGAAAAATCCAAACAGCACGAGATCCCCAATTTACCCATTCTTCTTTTTTTAAACGAGATCGATCAATTCTTGTTACTCCAGGTTTCCAAAATATATAAATGTACTCAAATTCATCTACCGCACGATACGAAATGGTGTGCCAGCGCGAATTTTCCCAGGCAGCATCTTTGACCCAAATGCGTCGATCATACAAATAAAATCCAGCCTCCGCTGCACATTCCTCCAAAAACCCACCGGAAAGTTTGACGCGTGTCTGTGATTCGTATTTTCCGCCTCTGACATTGTTGCCATTTATTCGACGATCAACCGTCTGCTCGCTACATCCTAACAATGTTGCAAGCTGATATCGACTCATCTCTGGATATTTTTTTCGAGCCGTCAAGACTTGCTCTCTAGTTACAGCGCTTTTACGTCGGCTAATATTTTCCGCCATAATTCGTGGCATTGAATTATCTTTAAAACAAAGAATATCTGCAATATTAATTGCAAGAAAACCGCCAGGCTTGATGATCGGAAAATGCTGGTGGATTGTTTTACGCAGCAATGCTTGCCACGCTGGATAATTCATTCCAAATTCGTAGGTTTTTCCTACATGATAAGGTGGCGACCACACCGACAAGGAAACACTGTTTTCAGAAATAAGCGGAAGCCACTTTCGGCAATCGCCCAACACAATGTCATTGGATTGTAAAATAGATTGATTCATTCGATCCACTCCCCAGCGCAGCGACCATCTGCATCATAATGCAATTCTTGCAAACGCCAGTGTGCCATTGCACTTAATTTCTGAAAACCGACACGCACTCGAAAATCCTCTCCCCGTGTTGGCGCATTGCGTCCCGCCAGCCAGAAAGAAATATTTTCATTCGGATTGTAACGCTCTTGCAATAGTCCATTAGGTATACAGAGTAGGCTAGTCGATAATAATCTATAGCCAGTAGGATTGCCTTCATAGTGAAAGTGGACAAAAGCAGTTGTCGTCAATAACTCTTTGTCAACATCTTTATAGATTACTGGCAACAGTCCCGCTTGACTAACAATGTCATCACCTCTCCGCTGATGAATATGCATTGAGGTTTGCGACATTTGCAACGTTGCATTTCGTGCTGTTTTTTCAGCCTTAGAGTCAACGAACAATGCCTGCCGTACCATTTGTTCAGGCAAGACGATGTAGCGATATTTTTTATAGTCCACTGTACCGAAAACTCGGCGCGGCACATTGTATCCAGGCAAGCGGTCAAGCAATTCACGCGTGACATCTTCGGCAACATCTTTCACATCGTCTACTGAGCACCGAAATACCTCATGTGCCTCTGCGCCAAAGTCATAGACTGCTTGAAATATCCAGCGCAAGGTAAGCTTCTCGATACGCTCAATATCATCAAGTGACAAATCATTGATACGTTCAACGAGATGCATTATCTACTTTCGTTAAGAGTTCGTCAGCCTTGGTTTGCGCTTTTTTGAAATCAAGGTCGCCCGAGTAAATGGCCCGCCCGCAGATGACGCCCTCGACGCCTTCGCCTTCAACCGCGCACAACGCCTCGATGTCAGCCAGGCTCGACAACCCGCCCGAGGCAATGACGGGAATGTGAAGCGCCCGTGCCAGCTTCACGGTGGCATCGACGTTGATGCCGCTCAACATGCCGTCGCGCCCAATGTCGGTGTAGATGATGCTTTCGACGCCCCAGTCCTGATACTTTTGGGCCAGGTCGGCGACTTCGTGGCCAGTGAGCTTGCTCCAGCCGTCGGTGGCGACCTTGCCGTCCTTGGCGTCTAGGCCGACGATGACGTGGCCGCCGAAGGCGGTGCAGGCGTCGCGCAGGAAGCCGGGGTTCTTGACCGCCGCCGTGCCGATGATGAC
>JAITMV010000140.1 GCA_031277295.1 Burkholderiaceae bacterium
CGCAACGAGCATCTGGCGACAGAAAAACAAGTCCTACTCGAACAAAAAACCATGCTTGCACGCGAGCGCGACGCGGCCCAGAAACTGGTGCACGACATAAAAAACTCCGTCGTCTTTCGACTCACCCGCCAGATCATCGGCGCCAAGACGCGCGTCGAGCGGCTGCTGAGCATCGGCTCAGAGCGCTCGCCGGCACCGCAAGCGAGCGCCGCCGCCGAAGCGCAAACACCCACCAGCCTCACGGTGGACATCATCGTCCCGGTCTATCGCGGGCTTGACGATACCCGCCGCTGCATCGAGTCGGTGCTGGCCGCTGGCGGCCATACGGCTTGGCGTCTGATCGTCATCAACGACGCCAGCCCCGAGCCTGAGTTGACTGCCTGGCTGCGCGCGAACGCCGCAGACAACGAGCGCATCATGCTGCTGGAAAACGAGCACAACCTGGGCTTTGTAGCCACCGTCAACCGCGGCATGGCGCTGTCCGAGCAAAGCGATGTAGTGCTGCTCAACAGCGACACCGAAGTTGCGTCGGGTTGGCTTGACCGTCTGCGCGCGGCCGCCTACAGCGACCGCCAGGTCGCCACCGTAACGCCGTTTTCCAACAACGCCACCATTTGCAGCTACCCGCGTTTTTGCGAAAACAACGATCTGCCGGCGGGCTGGGACACGGCGCGGCTGGACGCCTTGTTCGCCCGCGTCAACACGGCCCAAACGGTGGACGTGCCCACCGGCGTCGGTTTTTGCATGTACATCCGCCGCGCCGCGCTGCGCCAGACCGGGTTGTTCGACGTCGAGCGTTTCGGCCAAGGCTATGGCGAAGAAAACGACTTCTGCATCCGCGCCGCCGCCGCCGGCTGGCGCAATCTGCACGCACTGGACGTCTTCGTGCGCCATTTCGGAGGCGTGAGCTTTGGCGATAGCAAGAGCGCGCGTGAACGCGCGGCCATGGAAACCTTGCGCCGGCTGCATCCTGAATACGAAGCGCAGGTGATGCAGTTCGTGCGCCAGGACCCGGCCCGGCTGGCGCGCAACGCCGTGGACATCGCACGCTTGCAGTCTGAACCCGGCCCGCTTATCCTGGCCGTACTGCATGATCGTGGCGGCGGCACCGAGCGGCACGCCACCGAACTGGCCGCGCTGCTGCACGGCTGCGCACGGCTGCTGGTGCTGCGCCCCTTGCCCGGCGAGGGCCAGCGCTTGAGCCTGCGCCTGGCCGGCGCGCGCGAGGGACTGGAACTGGTCTTTAGCTTGCCCGAACAGGGTGACGCCCTGCTCAGCCTGCTGCGCCGCCTGGGTGTGCGCCACCTGCACTTTCACCACCTCATCGGCCATGACGAATTCGTCTGGCAACTGCCCGAACGGCTGGACGCCAGCTATGACTTCACCGCGCACGACTTCTACGCCCTGTGTCCACAAATCACGCTCACCGGCCCGTACAGCAGCCGCTATTGCGGCGAACTGGGCACGCGCCAATGCGCCGACTGCCTGGCCCAGGCGCCCGCGCCCGGCGGCCTGGACATCGACGCCTGGCGCGGCCGCTACACGGCATTGCTGAGCAGCGCGCGCTACGTTATCGCCCCCTCGCGCGATGCGCTGGCGCGCCTGCTTGAGCTTGCTCCGGCGGCCTCTTTCAAGCTCATACCCCATCCCGACATCGATCCCGCCCAGCCACTGCCCGCTGTCCTGCCACCGCCGCTCAGCGGCGAACGTCCGCTGCGCGTGGCCGTCATCGGCGCGTTAAGCGTCATCAAGGGCGCCGACGTGCTGGAAAGCGTCGCCATCGCCGCCCGCATGCAAAATGCGCCGGTCGATTTTCACCTGCTCGGCTATGCCTACCGCGCGTTGTGCTCGCAACCGCGCGCCCGCTTGACCGTGCACGGCCGCTATGACGAAACCGATTTACCCGAACTGCTGCGCTGGCTGCAACCCGACTTGGTCTGGTTTCCAGCCCAATGGCCGGAAACCTACAGCTACACCCTCTCGGCCTGCTTGCTAGGCGGCTGGCCGGTAGCCGCCCCCGACTTGGGCGCCTTTGCAGAGCGATTGGCCGCGCGGCCCTGGAGCTGGGTGTGCCCCTGGAATCAATCGCCGCAGGACTGGCTTGATTTTTTTATTCGCCTGCGCCAGCGCCACTACCTCACCGGCTTGCCCCCGCCCGCCGTGCCCGCGCTGGTCGAACAGCCACGGCTGGCGCGCACGCGCGGCTTCGACCCGCTGCCGCCGACGTGGTACACCGGCCCTTATCTGGCTGGCCTGAGCGTGCTGGATGCCGAAACCATCACCGCCCGCGACCTGGCCTTTGAACCGCCCGCCGCGCCCAGCGCACCCGCCGCCAGCATCGTCACCAACGCCAGGCGCCGTGCTTTCAAGCTGCTGCTGCACCTGCGCGCCCAACCCCTGCTCGGCCCGCTCGTGCACGCCATCTCGCCGCATTGGCGCACGCGGGTTAAAAACTGGCTGCTCAAGTAATCGGCCTTTGCAAAATTCGTCCCAGTGTTCCGTGCCGATGACGCTCTGCTCGCCTAAGAACGTGTTCACGATCTCGGCGTGAGGTGTGCGGCGATGCTGCATTGGGATGGGCTGCAAGGCGCAATCCGCAGCCAATGGCCCGTGTCATTGGCAAGGATTGCTTGCGCCGCAGCGCTTCCTAAGCCCGCGCCTGCACGCCCGCGCCGGGATCGTGAACACGTTCTAAGAGCCGCAGGGATTCACACGCTCCGGCTAAACCCTGCCACCTGCTCCAGCTTGGCCTTGGCTGCGCCGGAGTCGACGGCGGCGCGGGCTTTGTCGATACCTGCCATCATTGTCTCGGCCACGCCTGCCGTGTACAGGGCGACGCCGGCATTGAGCAACACAATATCGCGCGCCGCGCCGGGTTGACCGTCCAGCACGCCGCGCAACATGGCAACGGATTGCTCGGGCGTTTCGACTTTCAGGCTGCGGTTGCTCTGCATCGGCAGGCCAAAGTCTTCGGGATGAATGTCATATTCGCTGATTTGGCCGTTTTTCAACTCGCCCACCATCGTCGCCGCGCCCAGGCTCACTTCGTCCATGCCGTCACGGCCGTACACGACCAAGGCGTGCTCTGCGCCTAGGCGTTGCAACGCGCGCACCTGGATGCCGACCAGATCGGGGTGGAACACGCCCATCAAGATATTGGGCGCGTCCGCCGGATTGGTCAACGGGCCGAGGATGTTGAAGAAGGTTTTGACGCCCATCTCGCGCCGCACCGGGGCAACGTTCTTCAGCGCCGGATGGTGGTTGGGCGCGAACATGAAGCCGACGCCGGTCTCGGCCACGCTGCGGGCGATTTGCTCGGGCGTCATGTGAATGTCCACGCCGAGCGCCTCCATCACGTCGGCACTGCCGGATTTGCTGGATACGCTGCGCCCGCCGTGTTTGGCCACCTTGGCGCCAGCGGCGGCGGCGACGAACATGGCGCAGGTGCTGATGTTGAAGGTGTGCGCGCCGTCGCCGCCGGTGCCGACGATGTCCACCAAATGCGTGGTGTCTTGCACCGGTACTTTGAGCGACAACTCGCGCATCACTTGCGCGGCGGCGCTGATTTCGCCGATGGTTTCTTTCTTTACGCGCAGGCCGGTGGTAATGGCCGCCACCATCAGCGGCGAAATTTCGCCCGCCATGATGAGCCGCATCAGATAGAGCATTTCGTCGTGGAAGATTTCACGGTGTTCAATGGTGCGCTGCAAGGCTTGTTGGGGCGTGATGGGCATGGGGAACTCGCAAAAATAAACAATAAAACGATACGGCGCAAAACCGGCGGGACAGCGGACTTTCAGCTTGACGGTTTCTGGCTTCCGGTGGCCGACGGCGCCAGGAAATTGGCCAACATCGCGTGCCCGTGCTCGGTCAGGATGCTTTCGGGGTGGAACTGCACGCCTTCGACGGCCAGGCTCCGGTGGCGCACGCCCATGATCTCGCCATCGTCATCGCACCAGGCGGTGAGTTCCAACTCGGACGGACAGGTGGCGCGCTCGATTGCCAGCGAATGATAGCGATTGACGGTGAACTGCCGCGGCAGCCCGGCAAACACGCCCTGCTGGATGGTGGTGATGACGCTGGTCTTGCCGTGCATCAGTTGCCCGGCGCGCACGACCGAGCCGCCGAACGCCGCGCCAATGGCCTGATGGCCCAGGCATACGCCCAAAATCGGCACCCGCCCGGCAAAGTGCTTGATCGCCGCCACCGACACTCCCGCCTCGGCGGGCGAGCAAGGACCGGGAGAAATGCACAGCCGCGCGAACGCGCCGAGCCGAAACATGGCATCCAACTCGTCCAGCGTGGCTTCGTCGTTGCGCAGCGTCGTGACCTCGGCGCCCAACTCTCCGAAGTACTGCACGATGTTGTAGGTGAAGCTGTCGTAGTTGTCGATCATCAGGAGCTTCATATCTATAACCTATTGAGTGTTGCTGCGGTGCGGCTGGCGCACCAGCGTCATGGAATACCGAGATGAATTTTGCCGGGATTTATCACTTGATCCCATCCAGCGCCGCGTTCAACGTCATCACATTGACGCGCGGCTCGCCGATGAAGCCCAGATCGCGCCCGGCGGTGTGCGCCGCCACCAGCGCCCGCACGTCGGCAACCGGAAGTCCGCGCGCCGCGGCAACGCGGGCGGTCTGGATGGCCGCGTATTCGGGGCTGATATGCGGGTCAAGGCCCGAGCCTGAAGCCGTCACCGCATCGGGCGGCAAGCCTTGCGCCGGCACGCCGTTGAACGCGGCCACGCGTGCTTGCCACTCGCCGATAGCCTTCACCAGTTCAGGGTTTTCCGGCCCCAGGTTGGAGCCACCCGAGGCTGTGGGATCATAGCCGTCGCCCGCCGCCGAGGGCCGGGGCTGAAAGTATTGCGGCAGCGGCGCACCGCTGGCGTCGAGGAAGGTCTGCCCCACCAGCTCGGAGCCGCGCACGCGGCCGGTGGCGTCGGTGATCCACGAACCGGCAGCCTGGTGCCCGAAGGCCAGCGCGCCGATCACGCCCACCACCAATGGGTAGGCGACGCCGAGGATGAGCGTCATCACCAGCGTCAGCCGCAGCGCGGTCCACAGGGTGGGGAGTAAGCCGTGACGGGGCATATCAGTGGCTCCACCGCGCGCCGCGCATATGACCGTTTAGCGTCCCGTAGGGGCAACCCTTGTGGTTGCCCTGTATGCGCGACACCGGCCCTTGTCCAGTGGATACAAGGGCAACCACAAGGGTTGCCCCTACAACGGTCGCGCTAAACGGGTTAAGTTTCACTTCAGTACCCCGGAAACAGCGCCACGACCATGTCGATCAGCTTGATGACGATGGCCGGAAACACGATGCCGCCGATGCCGTAGTACAGCAGATTGAGGCTCAAGGTCTTGGAAAGATCGCGGCTGCGGTACGTCACGCCGAACAGCGCCAGCGGAATCAGCGCGGCGATCACGGCCACCGAGTAGATCAGCGTCGAGAGTATGGCCGAAGCGGGCGTGGACAGCCGCAGAATGTTGAGCGCGTCGAGGCCAGGAAAGGTGCCGACGAACAGCATCGGAAACAGCGTGAAGTAACGCACCAGATCGTTGGCGATGTTGAAAGTGGTCAGCGCCCCGCGCGTGGCCAGCGTGCGCCGCCCGATCACGATCACGTCGACGATCTTGGTCGGGTCGTCGTCGAGCACGATGATGTTGGC
>JAITMV010000141.1 GCA_031277295.1 Burkholderiaceae bacterium
TTGTTCGTCAGGCAAGGCGCAAACCGGAGCAATACCGAGTGGTATTGCGAGGATTTGCAACGCAGCATGACGGACAAAGACGCGATTTCATGTAAAGGTTTTGGTGGAACGGAGTACTAAATATCCACCCGGTTGAATACCCAGCGCGGCAGATGCCGGATCACGCCCATGATGAGCCTCCAGCGCGCCGGCAAATAGGCCACGGGCTGGCCGCGGTCGATGGCGCGCACGATGCCGGCGGCGACCTGTTCAACCGGAGCCAGGCGCGCGCCCCGCGCTCTGAGGTGCGCCGTCATGGGCGTGTCGGTCGGGCCGGGCTTGATGAGTATCGCGCGCACGGCGCTTTTTTCGATTGCCAGCCGGTGTTGCAGGCCCTGCATGTAAACATCGACCATCGCCTTGGCCGCGCCGTAGATGGTGTTGCCCTTGCGCCCGCGGTCGCCCGCTACCGAGCCGATGACCGCCACCGTGCCCGCGCCGCGCGCGATCATGTGGCGCGCGAAAGCCGCCGCGTACAGCACCGGCGAGTCGCCGTTGATGGCCAGCGCCTCGGCGCAGCGTTGCAGGTCATCCTGGATCGCGGCCTGCTCAGGCAACAAACCGTGAGCGACGAGCGCAATGTCCACCGGCGCCAGGGCGTGGGCCTGGGTGACGACGCGCTCGATGTCCGCCGGGTCGCGCGCATCGCGCTGCTCGATGACCGCGACAGTCGCGGCGGGGTTGCGCACGCGCAAATCATCGGCGATGCGCGCCAACGCCTCGGGCCGGCGTCCGATCAGCGTCAGGCGCGCGTTTTCGCGGCTGGCCCAGATGCGCGCGCAGTGCTCGGCCATGCCGGAGGTGGCGCCGACGATGGCGATGTGGGCTGCGGTGGTGTCGTTGCTCATGGGGCACGGGGCATGGGGCATGGGAAAAGGGCGGGTCATGAACCCATCAAGCGCCGCGACATGGCCGAGCTGATGCCCGCGTCGCGCAGCGGCAAAAACTCCGGCAAGCGCGTGTAAGCGGCCTCGAAGCGCGCGCGTGGCCAGCGGGCGTCCTTGGCCAGGTAAATGCGGCCTTGCGCGTCGGCCACGATGTCATCAAGCCGCTCGAACAGTCGCAGCGTGCTCTCACCTCGGTTCGGAAAATCCAGCGCCAGCGTGACGCCAGGGTGCGCGAAACTAAGCATCCCCACCGGCGCGATGTCGCCTTGCACCTTGAGCACCGCCAGAAACGATCCTTCACCCCACGCGGCGATGGCCGCCAGCATGTCCGCGATGGCCGCTTCGCCGCCAGCGCCGGGCACGACGCATTGGTACTGGTAAAAGCCGCGCGGGCCATACATGCGGTTCCAGTCGTGAACGTGGTCGAGCGGATAGAGAAACTTTTCGTAGTGCCGCAGCGCGCGGCCCGCCCTGATCCGATTGAGGTGGAAATACGCCGCGTTGAACAGGCGCAGCGACAGCCCGTTCACCGGCGATACCGGCGGCGTGAACGGCATTCGTAATTCGCGCGGATGTGGCACGGGGCGGGCGGCGCCGGGGCAGGGTTTGGCGCGCTCGAAGATGCCGCGCAGCGCGCCTCGCTTCGCGCCGGCCGACAGGCAATCGATCCAGGCCACGGCGTAGGGCCAGCCTTCGCGCCCGGACGTTCCGGCCAGCGCGAAGAAATCCGCCAGCGTGGCGAACGGCAGGGTTTCGGTATCCAGCCACGGCCCATCGGTGCGCGTCAATTGCAACTCGGCGGCCAGCATGACGCCGGTCAGGCCCAGTCCGCCCACCGTGGCGGCAAAAGCCCGCGGCGTGGCCTCGGGCGTGAGTTCCAGCGTCTGGCCGTCGGTGCGCAGCAGTTGGATGCGGCGCACGTGGTGGCCAAAGGCGCCAGCGACGTGGTGATTCTTGCCATGCACGTCGTTGGCGATGGCGCCGCCCACGGTGACCATCTGCGTGCCCGGCGTGACCGGCAGCATCCAGCCGCGCGGCACGAAGGTGCGCTGAATGTCGCGCAGCAGCACGCCGGCTTCAACCGTCAGCAGCCCGCTCGCGTCGTCGAAGCGCAGGAAACGGTCCAGCCCGCGCGTTGACCACAGCGTGCCGCGCGGATTCAAGGCGACATCGCCATAGCTGCGCCCGGCGCCGTGCGCGATGCCGGGCGCGGTCGCGGCAATTTGCGCGGCGGCGGCGTCCGCGTCGGCCAGCGCGATCCAGCGGTGCGGCTCGCGCGCCAGACGCCCCCAGGCTTGGAGCGGAATCAACTCTGCCTCAGACATGATTCGGCGCCCGGCTCGGGCGGTGTGAAAACGAAATGCTTGTCCAGCCGATACTTGGCGGCGTAGCCGATGGCCAGACCGATGACGCCGCCCAGATAACGCATCTGCCGCGTGCCGAACAACGCCTGAAAGCCGAACTCGAAGCCCCAGAAAATCGCCGTGGTCACCAGGCCCATCACGGTGTAAAGCGCGAAAGTCCTGCCATCGTGCAACGCGCCGGTGGTCTGGTAGCGGAAAATGTAACGCTTATCGAGTGCGTACTTCACAACCAACCCCACCGCCGTGCCGACATAGACCGAGGTGGCAATCGGCCACGGCCCAGGCCACGCGCGCAGCCACACGTCCTGCGCCCCGATGTTGACGGCGGTGGCAAGCAGAGCGAACAGGCTGTAGAGCAACGCGATGCGCATAGGGCAAAATCAAACCTGGAAACGACAGTTGAACGCGCCCAAGCTAAGCCCTCATCGGGCGGGCGGGTAAGGCGCGAAGAACCGCTAAGTTACTGCTTGCAAGGACGAGCAACACGGCTAGCGCGCCGGAAGCCCCAAGTTTTGGCGGCCTGCTCGGGTGCGTAGCGCGCTCACCAAAAAGGTGAAGCTCAACGAAGCTGCGAAAGTCAGTGTCCATGCGATTCTTCGAGGGTAGAAAGCGGTCAATTGTGGTTTCCAGGTTAAAAACTTTGGAGTAATAACGATTTTGGATCATAGCCAGCCTTCTTTCGGTCAGCGGTTGCTGGGCCTGACGCGCCTGCTGCGCCCGCGCCAATGGGTGAAGAACGGCTTCGTACTCGCGCCGCTGCTGTTTTCCGGGCAGTTCATGCAGGCGCGCGCGGTCGGCATGGCGGTGTTGGCGATGGCACTGTTTTGCATTGCCTCGTCGGCCACCTACGTGGTCAACGACTGGCGCGACGTCGAACGCGACCGCGCGCATCCGATCAAGCGCCATGCGCGGCCCATGGCTTCGGGTGCGGTCACGCCGGCAATGGCGCTGGGGCTGCTGGCCCTGCTCTGCGCCATCTTACTGGCCGGCGCATGGGCGCAGCCGCGCGTGCTGGCGGTAATTGCCATTTATCTGCTGCTGAACCTGGCCTACAGCTTTGGCCTCAAGCACCAGCCGGTGATCGACATCTTCGTCATCGCCAGCGGCTTCGTGCTGCGCGTGATTGCCGGCGCGCAGGCGTTGACGGTGCCGGTGTCGTCATGGATGTTCGTCACCACGCTGTGCCTGGCGCTGTATCTGGCAGCGGTCAAGCGCCGACAGGAACTGGTGCAATCCGGCAGCGGCGCGCGCGAGGTACTGGGCAAGTACTCCCTGCCGCTGATCGACCGCTATGCCGAAATGTCGGCCACCGGCGCGCTGGTGTTCTACAGCCTGTTCGTCATGACCGCGCATACCGAGTTGATCGTCACCATCCCGCTGGTGCTGTTCGGGCTGTTTCGCTACTGGTACGTCGTCGACCGCAAAGACGGCGGCGAATCGCCCACCGACACGCTGCTGACCGACTGGCAACTGCTGCTGACGGCGCTGGCGTGGATCGTGCTGTGCGCGTTGCGGCTGCGGGGGATATGACATCCCCCCTGAGTCGCTGGCGCGCCTTCCCCCCAGGGGGACGCACCCACTGGCCAGGGGAGCCCCGGCCACGGGTGCCTGCGCATGGCCTGCTTTAGCGGCCTTCTGGTTCTTCCGGTTTTGTGCGCCGCGGATGACGCGAAACGCAATCGACAACTGAGGTAATAGCTTCGATGTCCTGGATTTATATCGTGACGCCTTTTGCGGCCTGGCTGGTGGCCGGCACGCTCAAGTTCGCCATCAACAGCCTGCGCGCCAAACGCTTGGCGTTTGGGTTGATTGGCTACGGCGGCCTGCCCAGCAACCACGGCGCCATCGTGTCCAGCATGGCTTGTCTGATCGCGCTGCGCGAAGGCGTCGCGCACCCGGCCTTTGGCGTGGCGCTGACGCTGGCTTTCATCGTGATACTGGACGCGGCCAGTCTGCGTCGCCAGATAGGGCGGCACGCGCAGGTGCTCAACCGTTTGCAGGCGCAAGATCGACACGCCGCGCCGCTGCGCGAACGCATGGGCCACACGCGTCTGGAAATCATTGCCGGCGTGGCGACCGGGATGGCGGTGGCGTGGCTGGTTAACGAGGTACTGGGCTGATGAACCGCTGGGAAACTCGGGGTATCGCCACGCTGATCGCCCTTCTGCTGGCGTTGGGTATCGGATTGCGTTGTACCGGCTTGCAAGACCAAGGATTGTGGACTGACGAACTTTTTTCCGCCGACCTCATTGTCTCCCGCCCGTTGCTTCCATCCGCTGGCGTACCGTGGCTGGAGCGACGCACGATCTTCCAGATCGGCGAAACAGAAAGTTTCTGGACCATCAAAGCCGCCGATCAATCGCCGCCATTGTTCGAGCTGATAGGCAAGGCCGCCACGACGTTGCTGGGCACCAGCGAAACAGCACTGCGCGTCACCAGCGCGGCGGCGGGCGTCATGTTTTTATTGTGGGTGGCCGCACGCGCGTGGCGGTATCGGCGCGACACGGCAAGGATGGCCTACTTGTGTTTGCTTGGCATGACCGCCTTATCCGGCCCGCTGGTTTTTTACGCCAAGGAGGCGCGCGCTTACAGCCTTGCGGCGGCCTTGTGCGGAGTATTGACCGTCAAATTTTGGGAGCGCTGGCGGCAAGGCTGGCGCGTGGCATCACTACCGGGTTGGGGCGAAGCTTGGGCTTTTGCCGCCGTGGCCTGGACGCATTACACCGCGCTGGCGCTGGCAGCGCTGATGTGGCTGGCTTACTCATGGGAGGCTCTGCGCCGCCGCGCATGGCGAGCAGAAACACGCTTGGCCGTCATGCCGTTGGCGCTGTTGGCTTGGCTGGCGTTGAGTTGGCACGGTTTTCGTCTGACCGTGCAAGGCCGCACGGGCTGGGGACTGCAAGTTGACCTTGATACGGTGTTGGCGTACCTGGTTTCCAATAGTCTGAGCCAGATTTCAGTACTGCTGCATGGCTGGCCAGGTTGGATTTGGTTGCTGACGCTACTCGCGGCAGGGATGGCCTGGGCAAACATACGGTTTGGGCGCGCTTGCGGCGATTCTCCTGCCCAAGCTGGGGCATCGATGAGTTTGATGCGCGCCAGCGCCGCGACTTTGGCGCTATGCGCCGGTTTTTTCTTGCTATTTATCGGCATGGCGGTCGCCAGCCATATCGCGCACCTGCGCCATCTGTTGTTCGTTTTCCCAGGGCTTTACCTGACGATGGGCGGACTGTTGAGCTTGGTGCAGTTACGCTGGCGCTGGCCGGCATGGTTATTGCTGATTCTGCTGCTGGCGGCACAATACCCGCTGTTGCAGCGCCATCTGGCCATAGAGAAAACCGATTTTCGTGCCGTGGCCACTTTCGTGCGTGCCCGGCTGCAACCGGGCGATTCGGTGTTGGCTGGCACAATGCTCAATCCGTCAGCGATACGCTATTATCTGCCCAACACCCGCCCCGGCAAACACCAGCCAAGCGCTTCCTGGCATCGTATTTATTATGTTGACAAATTCACCAAAATACCTGAGTTGTGTCATAAATTATCTGAAGCGGAACGTTTTGGCGTGATGGCGTTTGATTTCTACACCGACCAGATAAATACCTTGCGCGACGCTTGCGGTGCAAACTATGACATTGAATCAATTGAATCTTTCGAGTACTTTGGCCAGGTATGGCGACGCAAGTCATCCGCGTCTGCTGCTCCTTCCGCTTCAGGGAACCTCTGAACAAATCTGCGCGAGCAAAGCGCGCTGCTGTTTCTGGCCGGCCTGCTGTTTGGCCTGAGCCGCTGGATACACGGCACGATCACCGGCGAGGCAGCCACCAGCGGCACGGTGATGCTGGCGGCGCTGCCGCTGCTGGTGGGCATTCAGTTGCTGATTGCCTTTTTGCACCATGACGTGAGCCACGTGCCGACCGGGCCGCTAGCGCCGGAGTTGGCGGACGAGACGCCACCGCCGTCGTGAGCGCGCCCTCACAATAACCGTCTGGCGCCGAAACGGGGAAACAACAAGAGAAATGTCAGAGGGTATGAATAAATTCGACGCGTTCGAGCAAGTCGCCAAAATGTGGCCGACCTAGGCGCAAAGCGCAGCAATACCTCGTGGTATTGTCGAGCATTTGCTTTCGAAGAGCGGGCGCGTTTTGACGGCATGAGCGGGCGTGGCGGATTTGTTCACACCCTCTCAGTGCGCCACCGTCAGCGTGAGCCTGAGGCCCAATGCCTTGGCAATGCAGTTCAACCTAGAAACCGCAGTTGACCGCTTGTTATCTTCAGGAAACCCGCATGAACATTGGCTTTCGTGGCTTCGATCACGTTCACCTCTTTGGTGAGCGCGCTACGCACCCGATCAGGCCGCCCTCGGGCGCGTTGGCGGCGCGGGTCAGCCCCGCTTCCTTGGCGAGTTGGGACATATTGCGCGCACGAGCAATTCTACACGGCCTCAATGAAACTATTAGATCAAGCCAAATTTCTACACTTTAGTCCACAAGCTGATTGTACGCAGCCAATTCCTCAGATGTAATCTCCGATTGCAGAACAAGATGATAATGCCGCTCTGTTTTCTTCCGTATTTCACCATCTTGAACCGTGAACTCGAATATTACAATTCTGTTTGATCCAAGAAATTGCGCGGCAATTGCGCGACAAATTAGCGATGGGTACTTATGGGAACATAACAAAATATCTTGTTCAATTTGTACAATACCAATTTCGTCCTTGCCTCCCTTGGCTTGAACAGGAAACACATACTGTCGCCCCAGTTTATCAACACCAACATAAATTTCATCTGTTTCAACTTGGCCAACGCCAGGAACAGTTGTTCTAAGATGATTTTGTAATGAATAGCAGGTGACACCAGTAAAAATATCTAATAGCCTGTTGTATCTGAGCTTCGCCAATAGTGATTGCTCATCTTCCAAGGCGTAACGCTCGACAATACCAGGGGTGGCATCCGGTATTTTGGTAGCCATAAGCATATCGTCCGGGAGTATTCGGGAGTTGGTCAATTGTTCAAATGCGTATTGAGCACGTCCAATATTTTTTATTACCCACTCCTTGCCATCATCAGCGGTCTTTTTAATTTTTTCGGGCAGCGCTGTTCTAAATTTAAATGAATAGATAATATCCCCCAAGTTTTTTGGGAGCTTGATATTTAATTGCACAGCGGCATCTTCAATATCCTCCCGAATGAACTCAACTCGCACATCTCCCTTTTTGTAACGATTGAAAAATATATCTTCAATCAATTGAAAATATCTGTTTTTGCTATTATTAGCCATGGCAAAAGCACTCATCCTTTCCATTGCAATAAAACCACTTCTTCGCGAAGCCGATCTTTTGTGGCAGTTGATAACCGGGTCCTGAATAAATCGATATTTAGCACATCATAACCCAAATTTCGAGCTATGTCCGCCAATATTTCACCCGTTTGAATGAGTATTCTAAAATACGAGGCTTGATCTCCCACGACATAAGCAAGTTTAGCTCCCGAACGGAGCTTCGGTTTTAATTCTTCCAAGTGACGCGCCATCCCGCCAAAATATAGTTTAACCACCCTGTGGTATAGCTTCTCAAACCCTGAATTTTTCTCTAGTTCTATGCGCTTTCTTTCTATTGAGGCCGCAAGTTCAAGGACGCGTCCATTATTTGCAATCCATTTTTCATCTGTGTCGCTGGCATAGACATTCCGTGTGTTGGAGCGTAGCAATCTTTCTTTGTGTGCTCTAAGGTCTTTCTTGCTGGAAATAAAGCCCAATAACACTGACTCAAGCCGTGTCGTTCTTGAATAGTCCTTTTCGTTTGGATAAGGTGGAGAAGTTATTACAGCGTCGATACTGTTTGGCTGCAAGGTAATTCCCACATCTCTAGAATCTGCCAAATGAACAATTGAACTGGCATTCTTACGCCTGCCAAAAAATGCCATATTTTCAGCCATTTCCTTAACTTGCTCAAGCCAGATATCAATTACGTCAACATCTGCTTTCTTTTTTTTATTAACGCCAACCTCTGGGCCAAATTTTAGGTTACTAAACGCGAAGACTAGCTGTTTTGCAAAAGCCGTTTTCTCGTAATTAATGAATCGCGCATCATGAAATTCATCCATTACCTCCAGCAAAATAAGTGCCTTGTGTAATGGCACAGGGCTTATTGAGTCTTTAATAATTAGATCATGCTGCTCTTCCGTGAGAGTTTTCAGGTTGCCGCCATGTTTTTTAACTCTTAAAAATGCTTCTTTCGCGATAGTATCAGCGTGATTAATAAGAGCAGTGGCGTCTACATCCCATCGCGTCTTTGTTTCGGCCATTAAATGCACGACTGGATTGGCTTCAATTCCTACAGAAGATATTCCATATTTTTTGCATTCGACCAATGTTGTGCCAGTCCCACAGAATGGGTCAAGCACGCATTTTTTCACGCCAATATCAAATCTGCGCAGATAACTTTGCACGAGATGCGGAGGATAGGACAACACGAAACGATACCAATCATGGATTAATAAATCCTCCTCATAAAGCCTATTTAATTCAGCCCCATTTTTTGCCTGAACAACGTATGACATAAATTCACACTCTCAACTGATTTTCCATCGAGTGTAGCATAATGCAGAATTTGCAGGCAGCGCCTCAAAGCTTGAAGCTGGGGAGATCACCGATGCGAAGCCTGCCAGTACCAGCAAGGCCATCCAAGGGCGCATCCTCAAACGTCGGCTCTTGAGCGAAGGCCCCTGGATTCCCGCCTTCGCGGGAATGACGACGGGGGAGGAGGGACGGGAATGACGAGAGGGTGAGGCTGCGCCAGTTTCATGCGTTACGGGTGGCACGCCAGCGTCATGGAACACTGGGGCGAATTTTGCAGGGCCGGCTGTGTATACGATGGATTCACGAATCGGAATTTGCGTCAAGTAGGGGCACGGCATGCCGTGCCCCTACAATTCGACCCTTGCTCGAACTCCCGGAGTGATATTGACCCAATCAAAACCGGGGAATTTTTGCCGTCCATGACGACCTCAAAGCGCCAGCGTTCATGCGGGCCAGAGAGGTTTTGCAAGGTCCACGAACTTTATTGCTCAGGCAGCAAAGCTGAAGTCCGCGTAGTCCAAAATGGACGCCTGAACATTGTTGAGTATCAGGTGATCATCGCTGTAGCCGATATCCACATTGGCGCCGGACTGCTTGACGTTGCTGCTCTTCCACGCCGCAAAGCTTGAAGCAGTTATGCCTTTGACAACGGCAGAAAGATCAATGATGTCCTGGTTGCCTGAGCTGTCGCCAAAGTCAAGGATAGTGTCGGTCGTCGCGCCGGTCGAAAGCTCAAGCACGAACCGGTCGTCGCCGCCTTGGCCCTGGAGCTTGTCGTTGCCGCTTTGACCCTGGAGCCTATCGTTGCCGGCGCCGCCTTGCAGTGTGTCGGCGCCATCGCCACCGAAGAGCGCATCGTTGCCAGCGTTACCAAAGAGCACGTCGTTGCCGACGCCGCCCTCGACGCTGTCGTTGCCCGCCCCGGCATCGACGTTGTCATTGCCCGTACCGCCGTCCAACTTGTCGTCGCCTTCGTTGCCTTGGATCTCGTCGTCGCCAGCTCCCCCTTCGAGTTTGTCGTTACCAAAGCCGCCAACAAGCAAGTCTTTACCGCTATCGCCTACAAGCCAGTCGTCACCGTCCTCGCCATAGAGCCGATCATTGTCTTCATAGCCGACCAGCAAGTCGTTGCCGGCGTTGCCATAAAGCGTGTCGTCACCGGAATGACCGCCCATCCAGTCACCGCCGTCACCGCCGTAGAGCGTATCGTTGCCCTCATTGCCTTGGATCTC
>JAITMV010000190.1 GCA_031277295.1 Burkholderiaceae bacterium
CAGCGCCAGCGCATCGCCTTGGCGCGCGCGCTGGCGGTTGACCCCAAGGTGCTGCTGCTCGACGAGCCGTTCGGCGCGCTCGACGCCAAGGTGCGCAAGGAACTGCGCCGCTGGCTGCGCCGCCTGCACGACGAGCTGCACGTGACCAGCATTTTCGTCACCCACGACCAGGAAGAAGCGCTCGAAGTCGCCGACCGCGTGGTCGTCATGAACCGCGGCCGCATCGAGCAGACCGGTACCCCGCAGCAGGTGTGGGAGCATCCGGCGACGCCGTTCGTCTATGGCTTTTTAGGTGACGTGAACCTGCTGCCCGGCCGAGCCAGCGCCGGCCAGATGCAAACCACCGGCGGCTGGCAAATCGCCGCCCCCAACGTCGCCGACGCGCTGGACGCCGAGGCAATGGCCTTCGTGCGTCCGAGCGACCTGGCTGTCGCCCCCTACGTCGTCGGCGCGCCCGGTTTGCCCGCACGGCTGGACCGCGCACTGGTCGTCGGCCCGCTGGCACGGCTGGAACTGACGCCGCTGGAACAGCCCGAGCAGATTCTGGAGGCCCACTTGCCCGCCGACGAATACCGCCACCTGAGCGTACACGACGGCGCCACCGTGCTACTGTCGCCGCGCAAGGCGCGCGTGTTCTTGCAGGCCGCAGACGATCCAGCGGCGATGATCTGAGCAACAATCAATACAGGATCTGAGTCCGTGGCCTCAAGAAGGAAAGGCCCCACCCGCAGGGTGACGTGTCTTTCCTCTTCAACTCACGGATTCAGGTAGGAATCCTTGTCCTAGCGGCAATTCACCTGCCCGCGATCAATGGCGTGGCCCAGGGCGGCACCGCCGGCCGCGCCGATCAAGGTACCGAGCATGTCGCCGCTAACACCGCTGCCGATCAGTCCGCCGAGCACGCCGCCGACCACCAAGCCCGTGGTGCCGTCGCTGCGACGGCAGTAATAGCGGCCATCGTTGCCGCGATAAACATAGTCATTGCGGCTCATGCGCCGCGCACGCTGATTGCCACGCGCCGGCTGGTAATGCCGAGCGGCATCCCAACTGCGAGCCGACGGCCCGCCATGCCAACGACGATCCGGCGGCAGCCTTTTTGGCTGCACTTTTTGGACTGGGTGCGCGCGCGGCGGGCCTTTCCAATCCCGGTTCTGCGCCTCGGCGACGTGTCCGAATGACAACGTCACAACGGCGGCGGCGATAGCCGTTGCCAGGAAGTTTTTCATGAGATCTCCTTGAGGATAATGATCAAAATGGAATATTGTCACTCATGTCGCTGAAGCCCAACGCCGACACGAAAGCAAAAGCGGCTGCATCACGGCCAGTTTGCCGATCATGTCGGCTTACCGCAAATAAGCAGCAGCGCCTCATTTCAACACATCCGCATCGGGTTCAGTTGCCATACTGTGCGTTGGCGCGCTTAGGGTAAAAAGCCGCGCATTCGGCGGATTTGTCCGACCTGCCGCCGCAATGCTGCCAACCGCAGGCATCGCGCTTGAACGGGTTGCCCGCGGCGGCTCGCAGGCACCGGCCCAGCGGCGTCTTGGCGGAAGCCCCCGTAGTGGCCATGAAATCAGCACCCGCCGGGCAATCGCCCCGCCCCCAGCGGCCTTGGCAATGCTGGCGCATGCAACTGTCGCGCGCCACCGGATTGATGCCGACATGATCCAAGCAACTCTTCAGGCTGATATTGGGGTTGACGTTGGGATTGGCGCCCGAGCTATAAGGCCGCGGCTGCGGCGGCTCAGTCTGACGTAGCCGGGCCTGCTCCGCACGATGCTTGCGCACCGCCTTGATAGCTTGTGGCGAGTTCTTTTGCGCCCACGCTTCGACAGGCGCCAGTAATACGGCCTGCATCAGGATAAGCGCCATGATTGCGCTGATAAATTTCATCTCGTGTTCCTTGTTCAATAGCAGGCTTGAGAGGCAGCCTGTGACGTCAACCTTGACATACCGAAATATAAGGCCGTTTCTTTGTTTTTATGACCCAGAAGCAAATGCTTACAAATAGCCCCTCCTGAGAGTCTGTGAACCCATCCGCCGCACAAAGCTTCACCCGCGCGCCAACAAAGCCGCCACGCGCGCCTGCAAATCGTCGGGCGTAATATGCGCCGCTGGCGTGGTTTCACCCACGTTTAGGCCAACGCGGTTGAATATGCCACGCCGGAAAGGACGCACCATGGCGCCGCCTTTTTCGATGCGGCTGAAATACGAGCCCCACAGGTGAGTCAGCGCCATCGGCACCACGGGCACAGTCGTCAGGCCATCGGCTTGGGCGCGTTCCAGAATTTTCATGACGCCACCCTTGAAGGGTTGCAACTGGCCGTCGCGAGTGATCCCACCTTCGGGAAAGATGCCCAGCAAGTCGCCGTCGCGCAGCACCTCGGCGGCGGTATCGAAAGCGCGCCGGTATATCTCGGGGTCGTCCTTTTGCGACGCAATCGGGATGCACCTGGCCAGCCAGAATATCCAGCCGAGCAGCGGCGTCTTGAAGATGCGGTAATCCATGATGAAGCGGATCGGGCGCGGGCTGGCGGCCATCAGCAGCATTGCATCGACAAAACTGACATGATTGGCCACCAGCAGCGCTGCTCCGCTGGCGGGAATGTGCTCGTCGCCGCTGATCCGGTAACGATACACCAGGCGCGACAGCACCCAGGCGATGAAGCGCAGCAAGTAGTCGGGCACTAGCAAAAAGACGTAGATGGCGACCAAGGCATTGGCGATGCCGGTGATGAGAAAGATTTGCGGAATGGAAAATCCCGCTTTGCGCAACGCGACGCCGATTACGGCGCTGGCGATCATGAACAGCGCGTTCAGCACGTTGTTGGCGGCGAAAACGCGGGCGCGGTGCGTCGCCGCGCTGCGCACCTGGATCAGCGCATACATGGGCACGCTGTACAGGCCGGCAAACAAGCTGAGCAGCGCCAAATCGAACATCACGCGCCAATGCGCCGGTTGGTTCAGAAATTCGGCCAGCACGTAACCAGAGTTGGCGGGCAGAGCGTGAATGGTTAAATACAGATCGACGGTGAACGCGCTCATGCCAAAGGCGCCCAGCGGCACCAGGCCGATTTCGACGTGGCGATGCGAAAGCCTTTCGCATAGCAGTGAGCCGATGCCGATGCCGACTGAGAACACCACCAGCAGCAGCGCCGCCACCTGCTCATCGCCGTGCAGCACCTCCTTGGCGAAGGCCGGGAAGTTGGACAAAAACATGGCGCCGAAGAACCACATCCACGAAATACCCAGCAGCGAGCGGAACACGACGGTCTGCCCGTGCGCCAGCTTCAGATTACGCCAGGTTTCACTGACCGGATTCCAGTTGATCTTCAGCCGCGGATCGGTGGCGGGCGCGCACGGAATGAGTTGCGCTACCGCGCGCCCGGCCACTGCCAGCGCCATGCAGGCAGCGGCGACGCCGACATGACCGACTTGCGGCATGGCCACCAGCAGGCCGCCGGCCAGATTGCCCAGCAAGATGGCGACGAAGGTGCCCATCTCGACCATGCCGTTGCCGCCAGTCAACTCGCGCTCGTTCAGTATCTGCGGCAAATAGGCGTACTTGACCGGCCCGAACAACGTGGAATGCAGCCCCATCAAAAACACGCAGACCAGCAGCACCGGCACGCTGGCGACCAGAAAGGCCCAGGCCGCTAACACCATGATGGCGATTTCCAGATTCTTGACCAGACGGATCATGGCCGTCTTGTCGTACTTGTCCGCCAACTGCCCGCTGGTGGCCGAAAACAGCAGAAACGGCAGGATGAACAGCGCCCCGATCACCAGCCCCGCCGTGGCCGGCGGCAGCCAGTCCACGCTGAGCTGGTAGGTCACCATCACGGTGAAGGCGAACTTGAGCAAGTTGTCGTTGGCCGCGCCGGCAAACTGGGTCCAGAAAAACGGCGCGAAGCGGCGCTGCCCGAGCAGTGCGAACTGGTTGGGGACGGTTTGCGGCGCGGAGGACTGAGTCATGGACATATGGCGTTTGTTGCTATTGCGCGTAAGCCGGTCTTCGGCAAAGCGCTTACATCGAAAGACGCGCTCACGTTAAACGCCAAACGCCAAACACTCAACATGTTTTGCTACCAGCATTAATCTGCCGGCCCTTTGGTATCGCCAGACGATCCCGAAAAGCCGAACGCGAAGGCTGGCGGGGGTGAAGCTCCGAGGCGTTGCCCTTTGCGCTTCGCGTCAGCTTGAGCAAAATCGCTAAGACCATCCCGAACTCAAGGCGCACTCATTCGCGGGCAACAAAGCAAGCGGTGTTTTGAGCGGGTGCGATTCAAAGTGGTGTGTTTGCCAAATGCGGCTGCCGGTATTTCTCCCCCCCTTTGAGGGAGGGTAGGGACGGAGGCCACGCAGCGTTTCCAAGGCAAAGGCCGCGCGCCCCCATCCCAACCCCCGCCTTCGCGGGGGCGGGCTCTTCCCACAGCGGGGAAAGGCGTCAATTCAAGCGCACACCACTTTCAATCGCACCTGCTTTGAGGCTTTGAGCCGCGTGGCAACAGTCGCCGTTATGATTAAAGGTTTTTTCAATCCGCGCCCAGTGAGGCGTTCACCGTCTTGGGGTTCTGCCGCGAAGGCGATCAAAGACGAGAAGAAGGGATGTCATGCAGGGTTTACACCTTACCGCCGACTTGTATGCGTGCCAGTGCGGTGCATCGCTGATGACCGATGCTGATACGCTGGCCGCGCTGTGCGTGCGCGCCGTCGAAAGTGCAGGCCTCACGCTGGTGGAGCAGAAATTTCACACCTTTGCGTCATGGCAGGGCCAGCCCGGCGGCATCACCGGCGCGGTGATGCTGGCCGAATCACACCTTGCGCTGCACACTTGGCCCGAGCGCACGGCGGTAACGCTGGACGTTTATGTCTGCAACTTCTCGACCGACAACTCCGCCAAGGCCGAGCGTTTGCTCGACGATTTGATGATTGCCTTCGCGCCGCGCCGTCAGATCACCAACCGCATCCTGCGCGGCTCCAAAGATCCCGATTTACAGGGCGACGAACTTCTGCTGGAGTGGATCAACAAGGACAGCGCCTACGGCTTTCGCGCTGAGCGGCGCCTACAGACCTGCCGCACGCCCTACCAAATGCTCGAGGTTTTCGATACCCCCCAATGGGGCAAGCTGCTGCGCCTGGATGGTTGCTACATGAGCTCCGAGCGCGACGAGTTTCACTATCACGAGCCAATGATCCACGCTGGCGCACTGGCGCACGAAGCGCCGCGTTCGGCGCTGGTGATCGGCGGCGGCGACGGCGGCTCCGTCGAGGAACTGCTCAAGCACCCGACGATCGAGCGCGTGACCCTGGTCGAGCTTGACGCCGCGGTAATCGACGCCGCGCGCGAACACTTTGCGGCCATCCATCGCGGCGCATTCGACGATCCGCGCGTACAAATACACATTGATGATGGCGCCGCCTACGTCGCGCGCGAGGCGGCACGGCCGGACGGCGCACGGTTTGATCTGGCAACGCTCGACCTGACCGACCCCGACACGCCGGCCCGCAAGCTGTACACAGCGGAATTCTTCGCCAGGTTGCGCACCCTTTTGGCGCCGGGCGGCACGGTTACGCTGCACATCGGCTCGCCGGTTTACAACCCCGAGCGGGTGCGTGAGCTGGTGGCAAGCCTGCGCAGCGTATTTGCCATCGTGCGTCCGTTCGGCGCATTCGTGCCGCTGTATGGCGCCTACTGGGGCATGGCCTGCGCTTCGGACACTGTCGACCCGGCCCGGCTGAGCGGCGAAGCGGTCGAGCAGCGCCTACGAGCGCGCGGCATCGGCGATCTTCAGTACCTCAATGGCGATGCGTACCGCGCCCTGTTCGCGCTGCCGAACTATTACCGCGCGTTGGTATGACATCCCCCTGAGGCACTCGCGCGCCCTCCTCCCAGGAAGACGCGCCCAAAAGTGGCTTGCGATCAACCCGCCGCCGCGGCCTTACTTACGCCGAAACACCGCCAAGCCAGTCAGTCCGGTCATGGCCGCTAGCAGCCACAACGCCCAGAGTTCAAGCGTGGGCACGGCAACGGTATTTGGACTGGGCGCCCCCGCTCCAATGAAAATGGGCTGCTTGACCGGCGGCGCCGCTCCGAAGTTGGCATTGCCCGCTTGATTGGCAACGATGATGCACGCGCCGTTGCCGGTGAACGTCACCACTTGTCCGGCCAGCGTGCAGGCTCCCGCCGCCGAACCAGGATCAAGCGAAAACACCACCGGCTCGCCGGAGCCGCCGCCCAACGCCGACAGTTGATAACTGTCACCGATCATCGGGTTCGACGGCGGCGTGGAAGTGAAGGTAATCGACTGGCTGGCCGGGCTGATGGCAATGCTTCGGGAAACCTGCGGGGCAGCGGCCCAGGCATTGTCGCCAGACTGATTGGCGGCAATGGTACAAGTACCGGCGGCAAGCATCGTCACCGTGGTGCCGCTGACTGAGCAGATGGCCGGCGTAAGCGAGGTGTACGCAACCCCCAGGCCGCTGCTCGCAGCCGCCACAGGGGCAATCGCAAACGTGCCGTTGAACGCGAACGCGCGGCTGGCTAACGTTTGCGGCCCAAAGCTGATGGTCTGGCTCTTTTTGCTGACCGTGATGCTCTGCTGCTGCTGACCCGCTGGCGCAAAGCTGCCGTTGCCCGCCTGGTTGGCGTTGATGACGCAAACTCCGGCGGCATTGAATGTGACGGTTGATCCAGTGATCGAGCAGACCGACGCCGACGCCGAGTTGATGGTGTACGTCACCGGCAACCCCGAACTGGCCTCGGCGTTCACCGTGTAGGTGCCACCCACGGTTGGAGCGGCAGGCGGCGCCGTCTTAAACGTGATGGTTTGGCTCGATAACGTCGTGCCGATAACAATGGTTTGGAATTGCGTGGCCGCCGTCGTCCAGTTGGCATTGCCCGACTGATTGGCCCCAATCCGGCAGGCTCCTTCGGCAAGCATGGTGACCGTCGTGCCGGTGATCGAGCAAATGGCCGGCGTGTCCGAAAAGTACGTCACGGCCAAGCCGCTAGACGCGCTGGCTACCGGGTTCAGCGCAAACGTGCCGTTCAGTATGAACGGCTGGCTCGATGTCTGCGCCGGGAAGGTGATCGTCTGGTTGCCTTGGCCAACCGTCATGCTTTGTTGCGCCTGCGTTGCCGGGTTGTAGCCAGCGTTGCCGGCCTGGTCGGCGTTGACGATACAAGCGCCAACGGCGTTGAACGTAACGGTTGATCCCGAAATCGAGCAGACTGACGCCGAAGCTGAGTCGATGCTGAACGCCACCGGCAGGCCCGAAGTGGCCGAGGCGCCCACCGCGTAAGTGCCGCCCACGACCGGCGAAGCCGGCGCTGTGGTAGTGAACGCAATGGACTGGTTGACCGCGCCGCTGACGCATAAATCGGGGGCGGTAGTGACCAGTCCGGGCATGTCGGGGTCGAACACTGTGACCGTGTAGCAATACGAGGTATTGCTTGCGTTGCCGACACCAGATACCACGACTTTGTAAGAAGTGTCAGCCGCGCCGGGGCTGAACGCCGGAATCGCCGGCTGAAACGACAGCGTGTCGTCACCATAACCGCTGGGCAGCGCGGAAACCGTGGTCGGAATACTGATGCCGTTGGCCGTGGTTACGCTCACCGTAGCGCCGCTGAAATCGGCGCCTGGGTACGACAACGACCAGCTTGCCGACGGAAGCATTTGCCCAGGCACGAAATTAGGGCTTGGCCAAGCCGCCCAGGCCGGACTGGCCGGCAGACTTCCGTAGCTCGCGCTCCAGAACAAACTCATTGCCTCCGAAGGGGCGGGCATGACCCGCAGCGCGTTGGTTGAATAGCCGCTGGGGTTGACAATGTCGCCAGTGGCAAAGCCGGTTTGCAACTGATACAACACCCAGCGCCGGTGGCCCAGGCTATCAAGAGCAAAGCTATCGTCAATGTAGCCGTCGATTGCGCCCGGCCCGGCAGCCGACACCTGCGCTCCAAAGCCGGCTCCCAGCGACAAATTGGAGGTTTTAGCGCCCTCATATCCGGCAGCGCTGTAGCACAAGGAGCTGGGAAGAGGCTCATGGTCCAACACCTCGTTACGGGCCGAGATAAGCGCCGCCTGCCGCGCACGATTAACAGCCGCGTTGTCGGTAACCAGATTCACCTGCGGCAGCCCGACCATGACACGATAAAAATTCGCCGCATCGATAGTGGCCTGCTGGTGGGCAGTGGTGGTCGTACCAGCATTGCAGCTTGCCACATTGCCGTTCCAGCCGGAAGGCGTGCTCTTGAGCGGAAGATACGTGTTGTGATACGCATCGGCCACGGCGGTACGGCTAGCGGTGTCGAACGGGGCAATCGTTGCATGCAAACCGCTTGAGGCCAACACCAACGCCCCGGCACACACCACCTTCATGTTACAAAACATGCTTTGTCTCCTAAATAAAAACAGCGAAAACAGAACTATAGCCCTTAATTGTAAGCATAAACTAACATGCCTGGAAGGCGCGACAGCATCCGCAGACGGTGCTTTTGCAGCAGGAATTGGACGTTCGCATTTCAAAACACGCCATGCCATCATGAGTACTACCGCAGATCTCGTCACTGCTCTCAAACACGAACTGAAGACAGCCCGGATGACCTACGCCGATCTGGCGCGAGCCTTGGGACTGGCCGAATCCAGCGTCAAGCGCATGCTGGCCAAAGGCGATATGCCGCTGGCGCGCGTGGACGCCATCTGCCACGCGCTAAAGCTGGACTTTGCCGAACTGGCCCGCCGCGTGGCCGACGCGCAGCCGCTGATCACGGAATTGACCGCCGAGCAAGAACGCGCCGTGGTGGCCGACCAAAAGATGTTGCTGGTAGCCATCAACGTACTAAGCGGCTGGACGCTGGAGCAGATGACCGCCGTCTATCGCCTAAGCGAAACCGAGGGCATCAAGTACCTGGCGCAGCTTGACCGCATCGGCATCATCGAGCTAAAGCCGCTGAACCGCTACCGCCTAAAAATCGCCAAGACCTTTCGCTGGCGGCCCCACGGGCCGGTCATGCAGTACTTCCGCGAGCACGCGGTGCTGGACTATTTCAGCGGCGGCTTCGACCGCCCGGATGAACATCTGCAACTGATACACGGCGTAATCAGCCGCGCGCTGGCACCCTCGTTCGTCGGCCGCTTGCAGCGCGTGGCCAAGGATTTCACGCAACAACACCAGACCGACCAGAAACTCAAGGCCGCCGAGGTTGGAGGCTACACCTTGGTACTGGCGATGCGGCGCTGGGAATTCGCGGCATTCGAGCGGCTGCGCAGATAGATGCCGGCTTTGCAAAATCCGCTCCGGCTATCCATGGCGCTTCACAGCTTCAGGCTTCATCAGCGACAGGATGAATGACCTTGGTATAAGGCTCTTGCGTGCTTTCAGTGAACCAGTTGGCCCAGATGCGATTCGCACCGTCTGGCGCATCGGGTTCCAGGCTGAGCCAGTTGCGTTCGGCCAGGAAGCGCTTTTGCGTTCCGGGGAACTTCTCCATGACCAAAGTAATTCCGCGATCAATATCTTCCTTATTGTCGAACAGCCGATCAAGCGCGAAAGCAGTCAGGGCGGACGGCGGTGGGTGCACGATACCCGATGACGTGAGTTGGTTGATCACCTGAGAATTGCACGTTGCCGCCACATTGCGCTGCGATTCGATGATGCCCAGCGCCGCCACATGCACGTCACCGGACAGGATCGTCACCCGCGTCTTCTCAGCGGCGGAAAAGTTGAGCAGCCGATGAACAAGACGCAAGCGTTCGGCCAGGTGGCTGCGGCTTGACCAGTGGTCCTTGAAATCGTCTTCAAGTTCCTGCTGACCAGGCACCAGTTTCAGCAATGATTCAAGCAAGCCAAGGCTTGGATGAACCACCGGAATGCTTGACATCACGAACAGGTGATCCAGCTCTTTGTGCTGGTCAATCCAGTTGAAGACACTGTTCCAGGATTCTTTGCCGAGAACCTGGGTCTGCGATCTTTCGGATCGCATGTCAAGGACTACCAAACCCAGTTTCCCGAACACGTGCCCGAAAGAAAAGCCTTTGTCCGGTTTGAAAAACACCGAACTCTCCTCGTCCTGCGCGCTGCCGTGCAACTGGAAAGCGGCAAAGTGCCTGCGCGCGCTCTCAAACAAGCCTTGGAATACCTCCGAGTGCTGCCGCTCGGTGTTGTACGACCCCCAGCCGTCCGTGATGTCATGGTCGTCCCACATCATCACCGAGGGGATGGAAGCCAAAACCTCGGCGACTTTGGGCTGACTCCAGCGCGTGCAATACAGATCGAAGTAAAACTTGTCGACCGCAGCCTTCATCTGCGGCGTAAACTTAGCCTTGTTGCCTTCCTTGAAAGGCAGTTCCGCCCAGTCGCGCATGGCCGGAACGACGGCCCACAGCGAATCGGCATAGACCTGGTCGCCGCCGTGCAGCATGAGGTGATAAGGCTGTTCAGCGTGCTTGTTGAACAATACGCCCCATAAGCGATTGTTTTCGTCTACCGACTTCATGGCCTTTGGTTCGGAAAATCCGTTGCATGAACCGTAAGCCATGCGCGGCATCATGTTGCTGCCAGGCACCGTGAAAGCATGGGTTTGCCGCGCGCCAATGCGATAACAAACCTCGGTTTCCGCATCCGGTTTCTGTGCAATCGTCACATCACTGCGCCATGCCGTGCGGTTGCCCGACTTGCTGATTTTGCGCGGCGCGGTGACGGCAATTTCGGCGGGAGCAACAACCTCGATCCTTGGCGCCGCGCCATCGGTGACGATCAGGATACTGACACGCCAACCACATGCGCTGACGCCGCGAAAACCGAGCACCGGCCCGAGAATTTTTGTCATGTCCAACTCCTCCAGTAGTTCAGTACCGCCGCCAAAGCCAAGCGTCCTGGGACACCGTACTACAAACCTCGAAGTGTGCCGATTTTTTGCTCAATCCGCACGATGTGCGCAAGCGCGCAGCGTGCTGAAGTGACACTGACCTTGATCTCGCCGGTTTTTCTCCTTGTATCTTTCGATTTCGATGTTTCGGGAATCAGGTTTGGGCAGTTGTCCACAGCCCGTTGACCCTCTCCCAAAGGAGGAGGAAGTTACAAACCAGCGCGTTTCGTTTCATGCGTCGCAGGCGTTGAATGCAGGCCAATTTGCCTTTGTGGTCTTGCCATACGGCTGCTGCGCACTCCGGCTGACAGGGGGTTACGCCTGCCGTCACGTCGATCTCATCTCGTCAACATTGCGAAAAACCAGGATTTCAGGTTATACTTTAAAGCTTTCCCGCGTTTGGGGCGGGAAGGGTATGCGCGCTTATTTGCGCCGGGCATCCGGCGGGAAGTCGCCGCGAAGGCCGTGGTGCCCTTTGCCGACTAGCGCGCTGATTTTTCAAGCGTTTGGGAATTTTTTTCTATGCCAACCATCAGTCAACTGGTGCGTCACGGGCGGACGGTCGAGAAGATCAAGTCCAAAAGTCCGGCGATGCAGAACTCGCCGCAGCGGCGCGGGGTGTGTACGCGCGTGTACACCACCACGCCGAAAAAGCCGAACTCGGCGCTGCGCAAAGTCGCCAAGGTGCGTCTGACCAACGGTTTCGAGGTCATTTCGTACATTGGCGGCGAAGGCCATAACCTGCAAGAGCACAGCGTGGTGCTGGTGCGCGGCGGGCGCGTGAAGGACTTGCCCGGCGTGCGCTACCACATCGTGCGCGGCTCGCTGGATTTGCAAGGCGTCAAGGACCGCAAGCAGTCGCGCTCCAAATACGGCGCCAAGCGGCCCAAGAAGGCTTAAGAGGCGTTTTGCGTTTTGCGTGGATCGTTTGCGGCGATGCCTCTCCCCCGAAAAGAGGCATTTCACGCCAAATGCTCAACGTTAAACGATTTCGGTGCTTGAATCAGGCGGCTAACGGCCCGCGGATCAGGCGAAGTGGCCCGAGTCATGGGTCGAGTAAGTGCAGTCCCCGAATGGGTCTGCCGGGCGAGCGGAGAAATTTTCGACACTTTCCGGCCGCCAACTGAAGCAAATATGAGGTGAAATATGCCACGTCGTCGCGAAGTTCCCAAGCGTGAAATCCTGCCGGACCCCAAATACGGCAATGTCGAGCTGTCCAAGTTCATGAACGTCATCATGGAAGGCGGCAAAAAAGCGGTTGCCGAGCGCATCATCTATGGCGCGCTCGAGCAGATGGAAAAAAAGAGCGGCAAAGATCCGCTGGAGTTGTTCATCACCGCCATCAACAACGTCAAGCCGATGGTCGAGGTCAAGAGCCGCCGCGTCGGCGGCGCCAACTACCAGGTGCCGGTGGAAGTCCGCCCGGTGCGTCGGCTGGCGTTGTCGATGCGCTGGATCAAGGAAGCGGCGCGCAAGCGTGGCGAGAAGTCGATGGCATTGCGTCTGGCCAACGAACTGCTGGAAGCCAACGAAGGCCGCGGCGGCGCGATGAAAAAACGCGACGAAGTACATCGCATGGCCGAAGCCAACAAGGCATTCAGCCACTTCCGTTTTTAGATTTTTGGTTTGACGTTCGGAGTTCAGCGTACAGCAGGTCTGGCGATCCGCTGTTTTTCACGTTAAACGCCAAACGCTCAACGCTCAACCCCACAAGGATTCATCATGGCTCGCAAGACTCCCATCGAGCGCTATCGCAACATCGGCATTTCGGCGCACATTGACGCCGGCAAGACCACCACGTCCGAGCGCATCCTGTTCTACACCGGCGTCACCCACAAGCTGGGCGAAGTGCATGACGGCGCAGCCACCACCGACTGGATGGAGCAAGAGCAAGAGCGCGGCATCACCATCACTTCGTCGGCCGTGACCTGCTTCTGGAAGGGAATGGATCTGTCCCGGCCCGACCATCGCATCAACATCATCGACACCCCCGGCCACGTGGACTTCACCATTGAGGTGGAACGTTCCATGCGCGTGCTCGACGGCGCCTGCATGGTCTATTGCGCCGTTGGTGGCGTGCAGCCGCAGTCCGAGACGGTCTGGCGCCAGGCCAACAAGCACAAGGTGCCGCGTCTGGCTTTCGTCAACAAGATGGATCGCACCGGCGCCAACTTCTTCAAGGTTTATGACCAGATGAAGCTGCGTCTGAAGGCCAGCCCGGTGCCGGTAGTGATTCCAATCGGCGCCGAAGACAACTTCAAGGGCGTGGTCGATCTCATCAAGATGAAGGCCATCATCTGGGACGAAGCTTCCCAGGGCATGAAGTTCGAGTATCAGGACATTCCCGCCGACTTGCAGGACACCGCCAACGAGTGGCGCGAGAAAATGGTCGAAGCCGCCGCCGAGGCCAATGAAGACCTGATGAACAAGTACCTGGAGGAGGGCGCGCTGTCCGAGGACGAAATCATCGCCGGCCTGCGCCAGCGCACCATTGCCACCGAGATTCAGCCCATGCTGTGCGGCTCTGCCTTCAAGAACAAGGGCGTGCAGCGGATGCTGGACGCGGTGCTCGACTTTCTGCCCTCGCCCAAGGACATCCCGCCGGTGGCCGGCGAAGACGATAACGAGCAACCCGCCGCGCGCCAAGCTGACGATGGCGAAAAATTCTCCGCCCTGGCATTCAAGCTGATGACCGACCCCTTCGTCGGTCAGTTGACCTTCGTGCGCGTCTACTCGGGCGTGCTGGCCAAGGGCGACACAGTCTATAACCCGGTCAAGGGCAAGAAAGAACGCATTGGCCGCATCGTGCAGATGCACGCCAACGAGCGGCAGGAAATCGACGAAATCCGCGCCGGCGACATTGCTGCCTGCGTCGGCCTGAAAGATGTCACCACCGGCGAGACGCTGTGCGACCCGAACGCCATCATCACGCTGGAGCGCATGGTGTTCCCCGAGCCGGTAATCGCGCAGGCCGTGGAGCCCAAAACCAAGGCCGACCAGGAAAAGATGGGCATTGCCTTGCAGCGCTTGGCCTCCGAAGACCCGTCATTTCGCGTGCGCACCGACGAAGAGTCGGGCCAGACCATCATCTCCGGCATGGGCGAGTTGCACCTGGAGATCATCGTTGATCGCATGAAGCGCGAGTTCGGCGTCGAAGCCAACGTCGGCAAGCCGCAAGTGGCCTACCGCGAAACGATCCGCCAACCGGTCTCTGATGTCGAAGGCAAGTTCGTGCGCCAGTCCGGGGGTAAAGGCCAGTACGGCCACGTGGTGTTCACGGTTGAGCCGAACGAGGCCGGCAAGGGTTTCGAGTTCCTGGACGAAATCAAGGGCGGCGTGGTGCCGCGCGAATACATCCCCGCCGTGCAAAAGGGCGTGGAAGAAGCACTGACCAGCGGCGTGCTGGCCGGTTACCCGGTGGTCGATGTCAAGGTACACCTGACCTTCGGCTCCTACCACGACGTGGACTCTTCGGAGCAGGCGTTCAAGATGGCGGCCATCTTCGGCTTCAAGGAAGCGGTCAGAAAAGCCAACCCCGTCATCCTGGAGCCGATGATGTCGGTCGAGGTCGAAACGCCCGAAGATTACGCTGGCAACGTGATGGGCGATCTGTCCAGCCGGCGTGGTCAGGTGCAGGGCATGGACGACATGGTGGGCGGCGGCAAGGCGATCAAGGCCGAGGTGCCGCTGTCAGAGATGTTCGGCTACGCCACCACGCTGCGTTCCATGTCGCAAGGCCGCGCCACCTACACGATGGAATTCAAGCACTACGCTGAAGCGCCACGCAACGTGCAAGAGGCCATCATTGCGGCGCGGGCAAAGTAACGTTTTTTCTCCCTCTCCCGCTTGCGGGCCGTTGTATGCACATAACGTAAAACCTCTTCTTTCGTCATTCTCGCCTTCGCGGAAATGGCGATGGAAAAGGAGTTGCGTGCATACGGCACGGCGCAAGCGGGGAAGGGATTGGTCAGTCTGCGATCCGGGGCGCCCCGTGTGCCCGTGCATGGGGAGCCACGCACCCGGATGCAGACTTAAAAATGAGCCACGGGCATTCGTTCTTTATTGGAGTTTCAAGAAATGGCAAAAGAGAAATTCGCGCGTACCAAGCCGCACGTGAACGTGGGCACCATCGGTCACGTCGATCACGGCAAGACCACCCTGACGGCGGCCATCACCACGGTGCTGTCCAAG
>JAITMV010000210.1 GCA_031277295.1 Burkholderiaceae bacterium
GCGTCCATGCCGCCGTACATGATGATGTCGGGCTGCTTGCCCTTGACGGTGGTCAGGATGGCCTTGAAGTCGGTCGCCTTGTCGTTGGTCGCCTCGCGGCCCACGATCTCCAGGCCGCCTGCCTTGGCGGTTTTCTCGAACTCATCAGCCAGACCCTTGCCGTAGGCGGTGGCGTCGTCGATGATGGCGATCTTCTTGGCGCCCAGCTTCTGCGCCGCGAAGTTGGCCAACGCCGGGCCTTGCTGCGCGTCGGTGGCAATCACGCGGTAGGTGGTCTTGAAGCCCTGCTGGGTATAGGCCGGGTTGGTCGAAGCCGGCGAAATCTGCACGATGCCGGCGTCGGCATAGACCTTGGACGCGGGAATGGACACGCCCGAGTTCAGGTGTCCCACGACGGCCACCACCTTGGCATCGACCAGCCGCTGCGCCACCGAGGTGCCGGTCTTTGGATCGGCGGCGTCGTCTTCGCCCACCAGCTCCAGCCTGATCTTCTTGCCGTCAATCGTCAACCCCTGCTGGTTGATTTCATCGACCGCCAGGCGGGCGCCGTTTTCGTTGTCCTTGCCCATGTGGGCGATGCCGGTGGTCAAAGGCTCGGCGCTGCCGATCTTGACTACCACCTCCTCGGCGGGCGGCGGCGCTGCTTGCTCGGTCTTGCTGCACGCCGCCACCAACACGATGGCTGCTGCCAGCGGCAGAAGTTTGAAAAGCTGAGTGGACATGAAACGTCTCCTGGATTGACGCGGTGTGAAGAAAGCTCGAACCGCGCGCGATTTTGACTTTGAACCGCGCATCATACCGGCGTCCACGGCAATCTTTTGCATGTTTTGTGAGTTCGTGCTCGCCTCTTGTCAAGACTGCCACACGCTCCAGCGCCGGCTCAGATACGGCGATCCGGCAAGGCCAAAGCGCCACGGCAAATCCACCGCGCGGCTGATGCCGATGCGCGGCCCGCTCAACACCTGAGCCGGCGGCGCGTCGGCGGTAAGAACGGCGAACGGCGCGGCATCCAGCGGCAGGCCGTACTGCGCCAGCGTGATGCCCAGCGCCTGCCCCACGCGGCCCGGCCCGGCGCACAGCAAGCGGTCGTCGGCATCATCGGGCAGACCGCGGCGCTGGCGCATCTGCGCCAATCCGTGCGTCGGGTGCAGCGCGCGGATCAGCACGCCCGCGCCGTGGCCGGCCTCGCGGCAGACGAAGTTAAGGCACCAGTGGATGCCATAGCTACGGTACACGTAGGCATGGCCCGGCGGGCCGAACATGGCGCGGTTGCGCGGCGTCGGGCCGGGGTAGCTGTGCGAGGCGGGTTCGCTGGCGTCGTAAGCCTCGGTCTCGACGATGACGCCGCCCACGCCATCGACCAGCAAGGTCGCGCCGATCAGCCGTCGCGCGACGGCCGCCGCGTCGTCCCCAAAATCGTCGCGCGACCAGGCGCTGATCGCGCGCGAGCGTTGCTGGCCGGTCACGTCCCCGGCGAGTTTATTCACAAACTCTCAGCGTCACTGGTAGGGCCATCACGCTTGAGTTCGGCGAACTTGGCCGCCATCGTCGGGTTGTTTCGAGTCAGTTTTTTGATCGTTACGTCCTGAGCTTTGTCGTTTGCAAGGCGAAGATTTCTGTCGGCGCCAAGCAAGGCTTCTTTCGTCTTTTGCAGATGATCGATAGACTTGTCAATCTCCTCTATCGCCGCCTGGAAGCGCCTGGAGGCAAGGTCGTAGTTCTTCGCGAACGCGGTTTTGAATGTCTCCAACTGGTTTTCGAAGTTCGTGATGTCGATGTTCTGCGCTTTCACCAGCGCCAGCTCCGACTTGTACTGAAGCGAGTTCATCGCCGCATTGCGCAGCAGCGTGATGATGGGAATGAAGAACTGCGGACGCACGACGTACATCTTCGGGTAGCGATGGAACATATCGACGATCCCGGTGTTGTACAGCTCGCTGTCGGATTCAAGCAGGGACACCAGCACCGCGTACTCGCATCCCTTCTCGGCGCGGTCCTTGTCGAGTTCTTTCAGGAAATCTTCGTTCTTCTTCTTGGTGGCGGTGGCGTCGCTCTCGTTCTTCATCTCGAACATGATCGAGACAATCTCGACTCCGCCCTCGTCCAGATCGCGAAAGATGTAGTCGCCCTTGCTGCCGGCGCGCGCGTCGTTGTCTTTTTCGAAGTACGCCCTGGGGAACGCGGTGGCGCGGATGCGGTTGAACTCGGTCTCGCAGTGTTGCTCCAAGGTCTCGCCGACCATCTTGGTCGACAGCCGCGCCTTCATGTCACGCAGGCGCTCGATGGCGTCATTGCGATCCTTGAGTTGCGCTTCGTACTTGTCGGTCAGGGATTTTTCGGCAAGACGCTTTTCAAGCTCCACCTGCTGTAAGCCGCTTTTCAGTTTGTCGCGCTCTTTCTCGGCCGCGCTGACGGCTTCGGTGACCGCGAGCTTGCGCGCGATGTCGCTGGCGTCGAGCTTGGCCTTCAGCTTTTGAATTTCCGCCTCCTTCGTCGCGGCGGCTTGCTGCCATTCGCCCGCAAGTCTGACCTCGGCGAGTTTGAGGGCGGTTTGCGTGTCATGCTTTTCTTTTTCAAGCGCGCTGGCGAGCGTGTCGCGCTCCTTTTGCAGCGCGCTCAGCGCCTCGGTCACGGCGAGTTTTTTCGCCACCTCGCCGGCATCGAGCCGGGCCTTCAATTCCTTGATCTCGGCGTCCTTGGCCGAGGCCGCCTTCTGTAATTCGCCGGTCAGCCTGGCCTTGGCGAGTTCGATGGCGCTTTGCTTGTTCTGCTCGGCCAATTCAAGCCGCTCATGCAGTTGCTTGTCGAAGTCACTATCGCGAACCTGCTTCAAGATGTCGGCGTAACCGGCCTCGTCGATCTTGAATGCCTTGCGGCAATGCGGGCAGATGATTTCGTGCATGGGCGTTTATCTCATCATTACCGCGCAGGCTGGAATGACGAAAGGGTGAGGCTGCGTCGGTTTCATGCGTCGCGGCTGGCGTGTGAGCGCCGTGGACAACTGAGATGAATTTTGCAAAGGCTGACCATCAAGCCCACAGTCCGGCCAGATCAAGCGCCACCGCGTCGAACGGGGGCACGCGCGGCTGTTCCTGATCGGCGTGGACGGCGATCCGCATCCAGCGGCCTTGCTGGTTTTCGTAAGCTTCGAGCAGGCGCAGGTCGGGGTCGATCAGCCACAGGTGCGGCACGCCCTCGGCGGCGTAGAGGTGCATTTTTTCGTTACGGTCCAGCCGCGCGGTGCTGGGCGAGAGGATTTCGCACACCCAGTCGGGCGCCAACTCGAACCATGCGGTTGTGGGCAGCGCGGGCATACGCTCGCGCCGCCAGCCGGCCAGATCGGGCACCAGCACGTTATCGCCCAGATGAAGCTCCGGCTCGTCCAGAATCCACCACCCGCCGGGGCCGCCGTCGCCTTCGTCGAAGCGGGGGTACAGCTTGCCGCCCAGCGCCGAACTGGAGCGCGCGTGCCTCGGGGCTGGCCGAGGGTGGCTGTAGAGCACGCCATGCACAATCTCACCAACCCGGTTGGGCGGCAGCTCGAACAGTTCCTCGTAGCGGGCCGGTTGGCGGGCGGGAAGCGCGGACATGGTGGGATTATGGGGCGTTTGGCGTTTGTAGAGAGATGGGCGACTTCGAGCGCGACGATTTTTTCGGCAAACACGGCTACCACGCCCGCGCCGGGATCGTAAACACTGTAGTGTTGCACTCTTGAAGAGTCTTAAATAGAAAGAAGGCATATATCTCCAATCTTCTACGAAGCGGAACGGAGCGCGCGAATGCGAGTTGCCCCCAAGATCGAGCTGACCGATGAGCAGCAAGCCGAGTTGAGTCAACTGGCTCGCTCCAGGCGGAGCTGTTAGTGGATGTCGCTGGCTGTCAGTGGACTGATCTGACGAAAAATCGGTTTCACTTCGTGTGTCCATGACGTTCGCGCGCCACCCGCGACGCATGAAACCGTTTTGTAGGGGCAACCCTTGTGGTTGCCCTTGTATCCACTGGACAAGGGCCGTTGTCAGGCACACAGGGCAACCGCAAGGGTTGCCCCTACAGCGCCACGCAAAACGGACCAAGTCTCACTTCAGCCAATTATTTCACTCCTTGGACACTGGCGGATGTCCGTGGAAACCATGCGTGGAGCGGGCGATGGGAATCGAACCCACGTCTTGAGCTTGGGAAGCTCAGGTCCTGCCATTGAACGACGCCCGCGTGGTGGGTGGGAAGCGGTGATTTTAGCGGAGCGCCTCGGCGGCTTGCAGGCCGCTGCGCACAGCGCCTTCCAGGGTGGCGGGGTAGGGGCCGTCGATGTAGTCGCCGCAGGCCAGCAGGCCGCGGGCGATAGGCATCGGCGGGCGGCGCAGGCCGGGGGTGCAGGCGAAGGTGGCGCGCTTTTCGGTCATGGTGCGCAGCGGGCGCAAGCTCAGGCCGAGTTGGGTTTGCGCCTGACGCAGCACGGCTTGTTCTAGCGTGGCGTTATCAAGGCGCGCGACGCTGGCGACGAAGGCCAGCAGGCGGGTGTTTTTTGCTGCTCCGGTGGTTATGAGCGCGCCGTGGTCGAACACGAATTGCGCCGGCGCTTGAGTGCCGCCGTCCGAGCGCAGCGCCAGCATCGGCGCGGGCCACGGCGGGACGTCTTGGGCCAGCGCATAGACGGTGGCGATGGCTTGGTGGCGTAGCGCGGCGGCGGTTTGGCTCCAGTCGAGCAGGGCGGCGGCCTCGGGCGGCGGCGGGGCCAAGGCGGCGCTGGCGGTCAGCACTTGCGCGGCGACTGGCGCGGGCAACGCCAGCACGACTTGATCGAACGGCTGCTCGCCGATGCACCAGCGCGGCGCTTGCCAGCGCACCGTACTGACGCGCTGGCCCAGATGAACCGCGGCGCCGTGCGCGTGCAGCCAGTGCAGCGCGGGCGCGGGCAGCAGCGCGCCGAGGTCGGTCTGGGGCAGCAGCAGATCGGCGCTGCGACCCAGGGAGTCGGATGGCCCGAGCAGTGCGTCGCGCAGTACACACAGAAACACGCGGGCGCTGGCCTCGGCCACGGGGGTGTTGAGCGCGGCCAGGCACAGCGGCTCGATGAAGTCTTGCCGGACACGCGCCGGCAGCGCGGCGCAAAGGTCGGCGACGCTCAGCGATTCGTCGCAGGTGAAGCCGGCGCGCCGCCAGCCAGCGGCCGCGCGCAGCAGCGCCCAGCGATCCGCCCAGCGCCAGCCGCGCGCGGCCAGGATGCCAGCAACCGCGTCCAGCGGCCGGGGCAGGCGCGGCAAGCTCAAGCCGCTGCCGTCGGGATAGCGCAACGTCAGCGGCAGACGCCGCAGCGCCTGGGCCGGATCGACGCCGACGGCGCGCATCAGTTCCAGCGTGCTGGTGTAAGCGCCGATCAGGATGTGTTGGCCATTGTCGACCACGCCGCCGCCGGGCCGCCCCAAGGCGGCAGCCCCCTCGGGGGGCAGCGCAGCAGGCGAAGCCGCGGAGCGTGGGGGCCACATTCCGCCGCCGCCGGGCCGCCCCAAGGCGGCGGCAGTCCCCTCGGGGGGCAGCGCCAGCGGCACCGCGCGCGCCCGACCGCCAGGGGTACGCCCGGCCTCGAACACGCTGACCCGGTAGCCGCGCTGCACCGCCCGCACCGCCGCTGCCAGCCCGGCCCAGCCGGCGCCGACGATGGCGATGCGTGACGGTGGATTCATGAAAAAATAGCTTCTGAAATATCCGGGCTAGTATCCAACCATGAACGCCAAAATCCGCCTCCTCGCCCCCGTGCTCATCGTCCTGGCCACGGCGTCAGCGGGCGCTTGGTGGTACCTTCATCGGCCCGCCGTGGACGACGTGTTGACGCTTTACGGCAACGTCGATTTTCGCCAGGCGTCGGTTCCGTTCAACGGCAGCGAGCGGATTACTGAGATTCTGGTCGAAGAAGGCGCCTTGGTCGAAAAAGGGCAGTTACTGGCGCGCCTGGATACCAGCCGTCTGCTGCCGCAACTCAAGCAGGCCGAAGCAGCGCTGCAAGCGCAGCAGGCCGCTGTGCAGCGGCTGCAAAACGGCACCCGCAAGGAAGAAATTGCCCAGGCCAGGGCCAGCCTGAAGTCGGCCCAAGCCGATGCGGTCAATGCCACGGCGCAATACGAACGCAGTAGGGCGCTGGGGCCGGCAGCGGCCATCAGCCGGCAAGACATGGATCAAGCCAAGGCCGCCGCCGACATGGCCGCCGCCAAGGTGGAAGTCAGCCAGAACGCGCTTAAATTGGCCGTCGTCGGCCCGCGCGCTGAGGACATCGCGCAGGCCAGGGCGCAACTGCGTGGCTTCGAGGCGCAACTGGCCTTGTTGCGCCAGCAGGTGGCCGATGCCGAATTGCGCGCGCCCTTCGATGCGGTGGTGCAGTCCAGGCTGATGGAGCCAGGAGAGCTGGCCTCGCCGGCCAAGCCGGTCTTTTCGCTGGCCACCACGGGCACGAAATGGGTGCGCGCCTACGTGTCTGCACCCGGTTTGAGCCGCGTCCGCCAAGGTCAGCCCGCCCGCATCGTCATCGACAGCCAGCCCAATCAGGCATTGGATGGCTGGGTCGGCTTTATCTCGTCGGTGGCCGAGTTCACGCCCAAGACGGTGCAGACCGAAGACCTGCGCACCAGCTTGGTCTATGAGGTGCGGGTGTTCGTCAGCGATGCCGGCAATGTCCTGCGTCTGGGTATGCCCGCGACGGTGAAAATCCGCCCGAATGGCGAAGGGGCTGGCGATGTTCCGGCCCGGTGATGGTTGCTCTGAGCTTGCCGAACCGGTTGAAATCCAAGGCGTCCACAAGACCTTCCGACGCAAGACTGGCGAGGCGGTCAAGGCGCTGGACAACGTTTCCTTCACCGCGCGGCGCAACACGCTGACGGCGCTGGTGGGGCCGGACGGCGGCGGCAAGACCACGCTGCTGCGCATGATCGCCGGCTTGATGACCGCCGACGCTGGTGCGGTGCGCGTGCTGGGCATGGACGTCGGCGCCGATGCCCAGCGGGTGCAGCAGCTCATCGGCTACATGCCGCAGAAATTCGGCCTGTACGAAGACCTGACGGTGCAACAGAACCTTGATCTGTATGCCGAGCTGCACGGCATCGACAAGACGGCGCGGCAGGACATTTATCCGCGCCTGTTGCGAATGACCGCTCTAGGCCCATTCACTGATCGGCTGGCGGGTGCGCTCTCAGGCGGCATGAAGCAGAAGCTGGGGCTGGCCTGCACCCTCATCTGCACGCCCGATTTGCTGCTGTTGGACGAGCCGACGGTGGGCGTCGATCCGCTGTCGCGCAAGGAGTTGTGGGAAATCGTCCGGCTGCTGGTGCAAGGTTCCGGGCTGACGGTCGTCGTCAGCACTTCATATCTGGACGAAGCCGAGTTCTGCGACCACACCGTGGCGCTGCACCAGGGCAAGGTGTTGGCCGATGGGACGCCGGGGGACATCACCGCGCGCGCGCAAGGTCACGTCTTCATGGTCTCCACCGCCACGACAATGACTGCCCGCGCCTTGCAGGCCCGGCTGTTCAAGCAGCATGGCATCGTTGACGCCGTGCCCGAAGCCGGCCGGGTGCGGGTCGTTACCGCCGCGCCCGGCGCGCCCCCGCATGACCAAGACGCCGAGGGCATGACCTATGAGGCAACGCCGCCGCGTTTCGAGGACGGCTTCATGATGCTTTTCCGGGCCGCCGCCGCAGAGGTTCAATCGACCCCCATCAGGCTTCAGCGTCCGCTGCATCATGAAGCCGGCGCGGTGGCGGTCGAAGTTGATGACCTGCTGCGTACCTTCGGCCAGTTTGTGGCCGTCAACCACGTGTCCTTTAACGTCCGGCGCGGCGAAATATACGGCCTGCTGGGGCCTAACGGCGCCGGCAAGAGCACCACTTTCCGTATGCTCTGCGGCCTGATTCCCGCCACCGGCGGCAAACTGCGCGTCGCGGGCGCCGACCTCAGAACGTCGCGCGCGGCGGCGCGCGCCAAACTCGGCTACGTGGCGCAGAAATTTTCGCTTTATGGCGACTTGTCGGTCGATGAAAACCTGGACTTCTTCGCTAGCGCCTACGGTCTGCGCGCAACGCAGAAACGCCAGCGCATCGCCTGGGCCAAAACGCAGTTTGAACTGGATGAGATGACCAACCTGCCCAGCGGCCAGTTGCCCGGCGGCTACAAGCAACGGCTGGCCATGGCCGC
>JAITMV010000202.1 GCA_031277295.1 Burkholderiaceae bacterium
GATGACACCATCTTTCCTTCTACGATCACGACCTTTCCGGTGAATTCAGACCGCAGTGCTTGCAGATACAAGCGCTGCCGCTGAGGCGATTCAGGGTTGTCACACATCCGTCCCAACACGGGCGATGTGTAATAGCGGACCTCCAACAATTCGGTGCCGTGCGCAAGAACGTGTTCGCTGAACAGCTTGTACAAATCAAGCCACTTCAGCTTGCTCCTGCGAAGCATCCCATAGTAGAGGTTGTAGCCGTCAACAAAGACGATGGTCTTCATGTCCATGTTCACAAATGACAAAGCCGCCCGGAGGCGGCCTGTCGTCCCAAGAGCACTTAGCAAGCCAAGCGGTCACGGGGGGAGTCGTACACGCAGTGTAGCATAAAAAGATACCTCAAAGAGCACTGTTCAAACACACAAACGACGCGCCTCAAGTGATTACCTGCCAACTCAGCGATTACGATTCGGGGACACGTGACTACTGGGGAAATCAGATGGTTGATCGCAAATTGTCCTATCGTTTGGCGCTGGACATTGGGTCCACTTCCATCGGGTGGGCGCTGTTTCGTTTGGCGCTCACGGGCGAATCCGACTATCGCTGGCGACCGACGGCGCTTATCAGGGCTGGCGTGCGCATTTTCAGCGATGGACGAGAGCCAGCCGCTCCAGGTCAAGTGGGTACGTCATTGGCTGCGGTACGCAGAGAAAAACGTGCTCAGCGGCGGCGGCGTGACCGGCTGCTTAAACGCAAAGACCGCATGCGGGACAAACTGGTCGAACATGGCTTCTTCCCCGCCGATGTCACCGCGCGCAAGGCGCTGGAGCGGCTCAACCCGTATCAACTGCGCGCCAAGGGACTGGATCAGGCGCTGACGCCCCGCGAATTCGCCCGCGCCCTGTTTCACATCAACCAGCGGCGCGGTTTCAAGAGCAACCGCAAGACCGACAAGAAAGACAACGACAGCGGCGCGCTCAAACAAGCTATCAGCAAACTGCGCGCGCAGATGCAGCAAGACGGCTGCCGCACCGTGGGTGAATGGTTCTGGAAGGCGCGTATGGGGCAGCATCCGGAAGGCGTGAAGGGACAAGGCGTACGCGCCCGCTACCGCGAGACGCCGATGGTCACCGACGAAGGCAAGCGGCGCATCGACAAAAGCTATGACCTGTACGTCGAGCGCGCCATGGTGGCGCACGAATTCGACGCGCTGTGGGTCGCGCAGGTGGCCTTCAACCCGGCGCAGTTCACCGAGACCGCGCGCGCCGACCTGCGCGACACCTTGCTGCACCAGCGCAACCTGCGCCCCGTCAAACCAGGCCGCTGCACGCTGGAGCCTGACGAAGAACGCGCCCCGCTGGCGCTGCCAAGCACGCAGCGTTTTCGTATCTATCAGGAAGTGAACCATCTGCGCGTACTAGGGGACGACTTGCGCGAAGAGCCGCTCACGCTGGCGCAGCGCGACCAGATCGTCGCCATGCTGGAAGCCAAGGCCAAGGTCACGTTCGATCAAATGCGCAAGGCGCTCAACCTGTCGGGCACGACGCAATTCAATCTGGCAGACGACAAACGACAGGAATTGAAGGGCAATGCCACAGCGGCGGTACTCGGTAAAAAAGACCTGTTCGGCCCCGCCTGGACGCGCTTCGATACCGCGTTGCAAGACGAGATCGTTACACGACTGCTGACCGAGGAGAGCGAGCAACGCCTGATCGACTGGCTTCAGACCAACACGGGCGTGGACGAAGCGCGCGCGCAGGCGCTGGCCGACACCGCGCTGCCCGAAGGCTACGGCAGCTTGAGCCGCAAGGCGCTGGCGCGCATCCTGCCCGAGTTGCGGCGCGACGTCATCACCTACGACAAAGCGGTGCAGGCGGCGGGCTACGCGCACCACAGCGATCTGGGTTTCGACTTCGAGCACAGCGCGGACGAGGTGGAGCGGATTGGTGAACGCACCATCGCCTCAACGGGAGAAATCAAGCCGGTTTATGCCTTCAAGCAATTGCCGTACTACGGCAAGGCGTTGCGTCGCCACGTCGCCTTTGCCAAGGACAACCCGCGCAACGAAGAAGAACGCTACGGCAAGATTGCCAACCCCACGGTGCACATCGGCCTGAATCAGGTGCGCACGGTGGTCAACGCGCTCATTCGCCGTTACGGACGGCCTGCCGAAGTGGTGATCGAACTGGCGCGCGACTTGAAGCAAAGCCGTGAACAAAAGCTGGAAACGCAGCGGCGGCAAGCGGACAACCAGAAGCGCAACGCGCGCATTCGCCAGCTCATTGCCGAAGCTTTGGACATCAGCGAGGAGCGTGTGCGCACGGGCGACATCCAGAAATGGATTCTGTGGGAAGAATTGAATCTCAAGGATGCTGCCGACCGCCGCTGCCCCTACAGCGGCCAGCAGATCAGTGCCGCCATGCTGTTGAGCCAACAGGTGGAGATCGAACACATCCTGCCTTTTTCGCAAACGCTGGACGACAGCCTGAACAACAAGACCGTGGCGCTGCGCGAGGCCAACCGCATCAAACGCAACCGCACACCTTGGGACGCGCGCGCCGATTTCGAAGCGCAAGGCTGGAGCTACGACGACATCCTGCTGCGTGCCGAGCGCATGCCCTTGCGCAAGCGCTATCGCTTTGCCGCCGATGGCTATCAACGCTGGCTGGGCGAGGACAAGGACTTTCTGGCCCGCGCGCTGAACGACACGCGCTACCTCTCGCGCGTGGCCGCGGAATATCTACGATTGGTTTGCCCCGGCAGCGCCACGCGGGTGATTCCGGGCCAGATGACGGCGCTGCTGCGCGCCAAGTTCGGCTTGAACGACGTACTCGGCCTGAACGGTGAAAAAAACCGCAACGACCATCGCCACCATGCCGTCGATGCTTGCGTGATCGGCGTGACCGATCAGGGCTTGATGCAGCGTTTTGCCCGCGCCAGCGCCCAGACGCGCGAGGACGGGCTGACGCGCCTGGTGGACGACATGCCGTTGCCTTGGCCGACCTATCGCGAGCATGTGCAACGTGCAATCAGCGCCATCTGGGTCAGCCACAAACCTGACCACGGCTACGAAGGCGCGATGATGGAAGAAACCGGCTATGGCATCCGCCGCGATGGTTCCATCAAGCAGCGGCGCAAGGCCGACGGCAGTACAGGCCGTGAGATCAGCAACCTCATCCGCATTGCCGAGCCAAGCCAGCCGCGGCGCCACGGCGTCGATGCCGAGGGTCAGCCGCTGCCCTACAAAGGCTATGTGGGCGGCAGCAACTACTGCATTGAGATTACCGCCAACGACAAAGGGAAATGGGAAGGACAGGTCATTTCCGCTTTTGAGGCTTATCGCATCGTGCGGCAATGTGGGCTGCGTCAGTTGCGGCATCCGACGCTGGGGCAGAACGGCAGACCGTTGGCTATGCGGTTGATGATTGATGACAGTGTGCGGCTGGATGTAGATGGGGTATTGCGGACAATGCGGATTCGGAGCATAGGGCCGACCGGCCAAGTATTCATGGCACCAATACATGAAACCAACGTGGATGCGCGTGCGCGCAATAAGGAGTTTTCCTACACGTCCAAATATGCCGGTTCGTTTCAAAAAGCCAAGGCACGCCAAGTCACCATCTCCCCCATCGGCGAACTGCGCGACCCCGGTTTCAAGGAGTAGCCCCAATGGTCGGCCGCATCGTCGAAATCGCGGACGACAGGCGTCATCTGTTCGCGCACCGGGGCTTCATGGTGGTGCGCGACACCGAGGGCGAGCGCAAGGAACTGGGTCAGGTGCCGCTGGACGACATCGCCGCCGTCATCGCCAACGCGCACGGTCTGAGCTACACCAACAACCTGCTGGTGGCGCTGGCCGAGCGCGGCGCGCCGTTCGTGCTGTGCGGCCCCAACCACAATGCCGTTGGTATGTTGCTGCCGATTGATGGGCACCACGTTCAGGCCAAGCGCATCGAGGCCCAGATTGCGGCCAATCAACCCATGCACAAACGCTTGTGGGCCGCCATCGTCAAGGCCAAGCTGGAGCAGCAGGCGGCTGCCTTGGAAGCCGTCGGCGCCCCCACCGCTCCGCTGCGGGCGCTGGCCGGCAAGGTGCGCAGCGGCGACCCCGAGAATCTGGAAGGCCAAGGCGCGCGGCGCTACTGGGGGCTGCTGTTTGGCGCCGACTTTCGCCGCGACCAGGACGGCGGCGGCTTGAACGCCCTGCTCAACTACGGCTACACCATTCTGCGCTCGGCCACCGCGCGCGCCGTGGTCGCCGCCGGCCTGCACCCCAGCCTGGGCTTGCACCACAGCAACGACGCCAACGCCATGCGGCTGGTGGACGACCTGATGGAGCCTTTCCGGCCTGTGGTCGATTTGAAGGTCTGGCAACTCAACCGCGCCGGTGAACGGCACGTCACGCCGGACACCAAGCGCGCCCTGGTGCGTGTGCTGTACGACGATATGCAAACCTCGCTGGGCGTTACGCCCGTTGTGGTCTGCATGCAGCGCTTGGCTACCTCGTTGGCACAGGCGTATCTGGGCGAGCGCACCAAACTCGATTTGCCCCTGCCGGGTTTGCCGCTGTCGCTGGCGGCCAGCTTCGAGTCAGAGTAACCACATGGTCGGATTGCCACCATGCTTTCGGGATACCGGCTCATGTGGATGGTGGTAATGTTCGACCTGCCGGTGATTACCAAAGCCGAGCGCAAGGCCGCCACGGAATTCCGCAATGCCTTGCTGGACGCAGGATTCCAGATGAGCCAGTTCAGCGTCTACATGCGCTTTTGCACCAGCCAGGCGCAGGTGGATACGCTGTGCCGCGCGGTCGAGCAAGTCTTGCCCGCAGGCGGTAAAGTCCACATCTTCCAGTTCACCGACAAGCAGTACGAGCGCGCCATCAGCTACCACGGCCGCGACCGCCAGCCCGCCCAAAAAGCGCCCGATCAGTTCGATCTGTTCTGACCCAGACCATGTTCCCCGAGTCCCTGAAAGCGAAAAACCCCTTGACGAATCAAGGGGTTGCCGCAGTTGGATTTTAGCTCACTGGGATATGCGCACTGGCCGGAACGGATATCAAGTACTTATGGCCATTATGACAATTTTAGCTCACTGGGATATGCGCACTGGCCGGAACATCCTTCCGTCGGCAGAGACAACCAATCCGATTTTAGCTCACTGGGATATGCGCACTGGCCGGAACGCCTTCAGCCGACGTGTTGCAGTGCTGTCGTATTTTAGCTCACTGGGATATGCGCACTGGCCGGAACCACAGGAGTCAAGACATGCAGATTGAATATATTTTAGCTCACTGGGATATGCGCACTGGCCGGAACGCGTCCCGCGTTGCTGACGCTCGCGGCCACATTTTAGCTCACTGGGATATGCGCACTGGCCGGAACGTAACAAGTCTGCTAGCGTTCATCAATTTAATTTTAGCTCACTGGGATATGCGCACTGGCCGGAACTGGGACTCCCTACAGTGGGGCAGGTTGTTCATTTTAGCTCACTGGGATATGCGCACTGGCCGGAACATGAGAGCACTGGTCTTGTCTCGTCTGCGCATTTTAGCTCACTGGGATATGCGCACTGGCCGGAACAACTGCTCATCAACAGCGCGGCGCACCCACATTTTAGCTCACTGGGATATGCGCACTGGCCGGAACGCCAAAGTCACTCAATAGTCCTGCTTCGCGATTTTAGCTCACTGGGATATGCGCACTGGCCGGAACATGAGGAGGCTCTGTATACTATGAGTCAGCATTTTAGCTCACTGGGATATGCGCACTGGCCGGAACTCGAAAAACTCCTTATCATTTTTGTCCCGAATTTTAGCTCACTGGGATATGCGCACTGGCCGGAACGATCAGTAAAAGGGGGTGCAAAATGATTGGATTTTAGCTCACTGGGATATGCGCACTGGCCGGAACGCTTGAATCATCGCGATTTTCAACTCTTCGATTTTAGCTCACTGGGATATGCGCACTGGCCGGAACTCTGGCGGAATGTTGATGTGCTGCTTTCTCATTTTAGCTCACTGGGATATGCGCACTGGCCGGAACTATGCTCTTCATAGCGGCCATCAAATTCGTATTTTAGCTCACTGGGATATGCGCACTGGCCGGAACTTTTACAACGGAACCCTGAACAACCTGACCATTTTAGCTCACTGGGATATGCGCACTGGCCGGAACCGCGCCGCACGGCGGGGCGCTCGGCGATGCGATTTTAGCTCACTGGGATATGCGCACTGGCCGGAACTGCGCTGAAGAGCAACGCCGAGCTACGTTATTTTAGCTCACTGGGATATGCGCACTGGCCGGAACTAAAAAACAAACGGCACGGCAGATCAAGAAGACGATTTTAGCTCACTGGGATATGCGCACTGGCCGGAACCGCGATATGCGCATCCCGCAAAATGCGCGCAATTTTAGCTCACTGGGATATGCGCACTGGCCGGAACGCGTTGGCTACCGATCCGCGCCCATCGCCGATTTTAGCTCACTGGGATATGCGCACTGGCCGGAACGGAACAAAGGCAGCTAAAGCACCCACAGTAATTTTAGCTCACTGGGATATGCGCACCGGCCGGAACTCGTGCCAGCGGCTGATGTTGAGCTGGGTGATTTTAGCTCACTGGGATACACGCACCAGCCGGAACAAACGCATCCAGGGAACAGATTCGCGGCGCATTTTAAGGAATCTTTGAAAAACCTACCGCTACCGTAATAATGACGCACCATGACCTCATCCCTACCCCAGCACTCCCTTTCAAGGGGAGTGCTGGGGATGAGATAAAGGCAACGGCATTCATGTGGGAAAAATGGTTTTTCCAGGATTTCCTTAAATGAACCGTATCGGGATTGGCGTACTGGCTACTTCCCCTCAATCTCGCGCAGCTTGGCCGTGATTTCGGCTTGGCGGCCGGAGTCGGCTAATTCTCGGTCTGGCCGTGGCGCGGCTTGGCGTGCTTTTTCCAGGTGGGTACGGGCTTCGGGGTAGCGATTTTCCCGGATCAGGTAATCGGCGTAGAAATAGTTGGAGTCGATGCCGTCCGGGTTGAGTGACAGCGCTTTTTTCAGCAACGTTTCGGCTTTGTCGTCGTCGCCAAAACCGATTGGCCAGCCGGGCACGCTGTAATAAAGCGCGCCGAGGCTGGTGTAGGCCGAGCCTTGCAGCGCCGAGGGGTCGAGTTGCAGCGCGCGTTCCAGATCGGCCTTGGCGGCCTTGGCCAGCGATAGCGCGCCCAGCCCACCCTTGGCGCCGGCGTAGGTGGATTTGACGATGCCGCTCCAAATCCAGGTTTCGGCTGAATTGGGGTTGGCGCGCGTGATGGCCTCGGCCTTGCCCGCCAGTTGCTCGAAGGCGGTGAGCTTGGCATCGCCGGTGGTCCGGTAATTGATTTCGGCCCAGCGCTGTTGCAGGTATTTCACATCGCTGGCCGCATCGGCCCAGGCGGCGCCGCAGCCGAAATACAGCGCGGTGGCGAGCGCGAAGCCGTGGTGGACGTGTTTGAGTTTCATGGGTGTTTTCCTTTGGGAGGTTGAGCGGCGTACTGTTTGACGAGAGGCAGTTTCTTGACCAGCGCCTGCTGCACCAGCGCCGGCAGCAGCGCATTGAGCTTGACGAACAGGCGCTCCGGCCAGCCGATGAAGCGCTGCGTTGCGCTGCTTTGCAGAATGGCCACGATGGCGTCGGCCACCTGTTCGGGGCTGTCGGTCTGGTTGCCCAGCGCCTGGTTGAGCGCGTTGACGCGCTCGGAGTTGAGCGCGGTGCGGGTGGCGCGCGGCGCGATGTAGGCCACGCTGACCGTGGTGTCGGCCAACTCCCGCGCCAGGGCTTCGCTGAAAACCTTTACCGCCGCCTTGCTGGCGCAGTACACGGCAAAGCCGGGATGACCGATGCTGCCGAAGATCGAGCCGACGTTGACGATGCGCGCCCGCGGCCGCTTCAGCAGTTGCGGCAACAAGGCGCGCGTGAGCAAAATGGTGCCCAGCGTGTTGACTTCCAGCAGCCGCTGGATGCGTTCGGGGTCTTGGTCGGCGAACAGCGCGAAGTCGAGTACGCCGGCCAGGTTGATGACGCCATCGACGCCGGCTTGGTTGCAGATGCGCGCCAGGTGTTCGCGGCCTTCGGGCGTGCCCATGTCGGCCGCGGCTTGCAGATGCCGGGCGTCGAGTTGCGCCGCCAGTTCTCGCAAGGCGGCGGCGTGGGTGCCGCCCAGTACCAGACGCGCGCCGCGTTCTTGCAAGCGGTGGCACAGCGCCTGGCCAATGCCGCCGCTGGCGCCGGTGACGAGCAGCGTGCTGCCTTCAATTTGCATGGACTGGCTCCCCGACGGACAGCCTTGGCAGGCCATGCGCGCCATCGAGCGCGCGGAAGATGTTGCCGTACAACTGGTAGAACACGCTGGCGCTGTGCACGATCAGCTCCTGTTCGGCGGGGTCGGTGATGCGGTTCATCAGCCCTTCAAAAAATTTGAGGTGATCCTGATCCAGCGCGCCGTGCGAATACAGGTAGCTGAACGCCTGTTGCGGCAGCCCGAGCCTGGCCTTGATCGCATCGGCGGCCTGGCTGGCGATGCTGACGCTGGTGCCTTCGAGCACGTGCACCATGCCGAAGAAGCCCAGCGGGTTGACGCGGTTGACCAGATCCCAGGCGTAGGCCACCATCAGTTCGGTACTGACGTGCGGCTGGCTGCGCCGCGCCGCCTCTTTGTCGTAGCCGCAGGCGGCGATGTCGTCGAGCACCCATTCCTGATGGCCGGCTTCTTCCGCGATGTATTCGGCCACCGCCGCGCGCAGCCATTCCCGTGATTCGGGCAGCCGCGCGCCGACGCCCATCAGCAGCGGCACGGTGTGCTTGACGTGGTGATAGGCTTGCAGCAGGAACGACACGTAATCGTCCTGCGTGATGTCGCCGCTGAAACAACGAACGATGATGGGCGCGCCGAGCAAATGGCGCCGCCCTTCGGCGGTGCGTTCAGCCAGCGTTGAGTAAAAAGTCATGGGGGTGTTTCTAGGTTCAGCCGTTGCCGTTACCGGCATACAGCGCTTGCAGTTCGGCGGCGCAGGCGATTTCGATTTCGGCTCTGCGTGGCCGGCCATTGGCGGTGCACAGCCCCAGGCTGGCCAGCGGGCGCGGCAGGCACAGCCAGCGCCGCACCTGGGCGTAATCGGGCAGGCGGGCGTTGGCGGCGGCGACCGCGTCTTGCATCAGCGCCGCGTCGATGCTGGCCTTGGCCGGGCTGAGTAACGCCACGCAATAGGGCTTGGCGTCGCCAAACACCACCGCTTCGCTGAACGCGGCGGTGGCCAGTAGTTCGCTTTCGACCCATTCCGGCGCGATGTTGCGGCCATAGCTGGAAATGAGCAGGTTCTTGCGGCGGCCTTCGATGTGCAGAAAACCCGCTGCGTCCAGGCGGCCCAGATCGCCGCTGTGGATGGTGCGCTGGCCCCAACTGGCGGGGTCGTCCACGTAGCCGAGCATGGCGTTGCCATCGATCAGCACTTCGCCATCCGCCACGCGCACCTGTACGTGCGGCAAGGGCCGGCCACAACTGCCGGGCAGATCATGCGCCGGGGTATTGAGGCTGACCACGGACGCGCATTCAGACAAACCATAGCCTTCGTACACCGGCAGGCCGGCCGCGCGCGCCGCCTGAACCAGGGCCGCCGACACCCGGCTGCCGCCCACCGCGATAAAGCGCAGCGGCGGCGGCGTCCAGCCGACCTGCACACTTTGCACCAACAGTTGCAGCAGTTGCGGAATCAGAATCAACGTATCGGGCCGCGCCTCGTCAATGGTGCGCAAAAAACGCCGCGGATCGGTCATGCGGCTGCCGCTCATGCCGAGCGTTTCCATACCGCGCACCTCCACCACGCCGCCCGCCAGGAGGGGTGCATAAACGCCCGCCACGTTTTCCAGCAGCGTGGCCAGCGGCAAGACGCACAGATGGCGCGGCGCGCGCAGGCCCACGGCATCGGCCAAGCTCTGCGCTTGGCGCAGCAATTGCGCATGGCTCAGGCAGACCCCCTTGGGCGTGCCGGTGGAGCCGGACGTGAAGGTGAGCTTGCCGGTATCCGGCGGCAGCGCGGGCGCCGCGGCGAGATCGGCGCGGTACAGGCCGAAGCCTGGCA
>JAITMV010000253.1 GCA_031277295.1 Burkholderiaceae bacterium
ACCTTGAGCGTGCGGCCCGCGCCGACGCTCGCGCCGGTCACGCCGGCCAGGCGCTGCGCGTCGCTGGCCGACAGCCGGTTCCAGTCGGCCAGATTCTTGTAGTACTTGGCCTTGCCGCCAGCTACCCACAGCGTGCCGGCGTACTCGCCCTTGGCGTTGGTCAGATAAACAGCCAGGTACGCGCCGTTGCCGCCATAGTTGTTGAGCGTGGTCGCGAGCGTGACCGGGCGGCTGTACGCCAGCGAGGGCAGGGCCAGCGCGCAGGCGGCGGCCACGGCGGTCATCAGAGGTTTGGACATGATGATTTTCCTTTGCGGTAATAGGGGTAAAGGAGAAATGCGCGCGGCCTATTCGATCTGAGCGCGCGGCGCGGTGCCGGGCGTCAGAATCGGGCTGGACTGTGGCGCGGGGGCGGGCTGCTGACTTTGGGCGTCCGAGTCCTGGCGATGGTGGTCGCGATCTCGATCCCGATTTCGATCCCGGTCTCGATCACGACCCCGACGATTCCGGTCGCGGCCATTGCGTTGCTTCATCTCCACCACGCGCAGCGTCTCCGGATCGAGCTTGGCCTTGAAGTTGCGGCCCTGGGCGTCGCGGCCACGAATTTCGTAGCAGCCGTCGTCGATCTTCAGGCGCTGTACCTGCCAGCCTTGGCTGACCGCGTGCTTCTGTACCGCTTCGCGTGACTGCCAGCGCTGCATGGGCACGTCGCACTCGTTGTCCGCCAGCGCCGGGACAGTGGCCAGCGTCAGGCACAAGGCCGCCACGGCGGAGCGCGATTTGGTGAAGCCGGGGCAGTGATGCGTGATTGAGTACATGATGAAACTCCTTTGGCCGCTTGTGCTGCGACAGTCATCAGTCATGCCTGGTTTGGCAAAACCGACCATAAGAAGTCAGGCTTAAATTCCGCTGAACAAAACAGCCGTACTGCAATTTGCACCACACTGCGACATACGCGACAAACAGGACTTTTCCCATGCTCAACGTTGCCGAACGCAAAGACCGGCCTTCATCCATGCGGCTGCCGCCAGCCGACATTGCCATCATCGACCGCGCGGCGGTGTTGCGCGGCCGCTCGCGTACCGACTTCGTGCGTGAGGCGGCGGTACGTGCTGCCAAGGCGGTGGTGCTGGAGGCCATGCCGATCCGCATGAGCGCCCAGGGCTTCAAGGCTTTCATGAACGCCCTGGCCGCGCCGCGGCTTCATCGCCACCCTGGACGACCCGCTCATTCTTTTTCGCTCCCTGGCCGACATCGTCGCCTCGCTCGCAGCGGCTGATGTTCAGTTGAAATAAACCACCAGCACCAACGCAAAAACCCCATACAAGCCGCCGACGGCCATCAAGGCGCGGCTATCGACCGCGCCGCGCCGGAACAGGTGCCACAAAAACACAATCGCCAGCGCGGTGATGATCCCTGAGGCCAGCAGCGGGCCGTCAAACAGCCACGGCGTGAAAAAGATGCCCAGCGCGCTCGGGATGGTGGCCTGGATCATCATCGCCCCCGAGATGTTGGCCAGCGCCAGGCGTTCCTTGCCTTGACGCACCCAGATCAGCGCATTCATCGTTTCCGGCAACTCGGTGGCCACCGGGCTGAGCAGCAGCGCCACCAGGTGCGGCGGCCAGTTCAGCGCCGTTCCCAGAGTCTCCAGTTGGATCACGAAGACATGGGACGCCCAGCCGATCACGATCAGCGCCAGCAGCGTTTGCAGCGCTGCCCAGACCAATGAAGGCGTGGCGGCGCGGGGGCGGATTTTGAGCGGTTCCAACGCCTCTTCGTCGGGCGCGGTGTCGGCATCTTGAATCTCATGCCAGACGTAGACCGCGTAGGCGGCCAGAAACAGCACGCCCAGCCACGGCTTGATGGCAAACGCCACCAGGCCGAGCGCCACCTTCACCACGAATATCGCCAGAAAAGCCGCCTGATCGCGGCTCAAACGCCGGTGATCGACCTGCACGTGCAACGACCGCCGCCCCAGCCGCCGACGGTTCAGGATCAGCGCCGCGCCCACCACCGCATAAGCCAGCGTCGCCAGCACCAGCGGGCCGCCCATCGCCGCGCCCACCCCGAGGTCTTTTTGTTCCGGCGTGTCGCCAAACACCACCGCCACGAAAGTCACCGCGCTTTCCGGCAGCGCGGTGCCGAAGGCCGCCAGCACCGAGCCGACCGCGGTCGCGCCCAGGTTCAGGCGGCGCCCCAGCCATTCGACGCCGTTGACGAAATACTCACAAGCGACGTAAATCGCGCCCGCGGACAACAAAAACCAGATCAGGGTAAGAAGCATGGCAAAGCACGCAACGGCCAAAGGGGTGGTGTGGGTTGGCGTGGCTGGCGCGGCCGGATAGCCTATCATGATGCAGGCTCAAGGTTCGCCATGCGGCAGACGCCTTGCTCTTTCAACTCCCTCTTGTTGGAGCCTCATCCATGACCGCCCCCCAATCGACCATTGTTTACACCCTCACCGACGAGGCGCCGCTGCTGGCCACAGCCTCATTTCTGCCCATCATTCGTGCTTTCACGGCGCCTGCTGGTGTGCAAGTGAATGCCAGCGACATATCGGTGGCCGGGCGCATTCTCGGCCAGTTTCCCGAATGTCTGACCGAAGCGCAGCGCGTGCCCGACACGCTGACCGAGTTGGGCAAGCTCACACTCAGGCCCGAGGCCAACATCATCAAGCTGCCCAACATCAGCGCCTCGGTAGCGCAATTGAAGGCGGCAATCAAAGAATTGCAAGACAAGGGCTACAAGATTCCCGACTTTCCCGAAAACCCGCAGAACGACCAGGAAGAGAACATCCGCGCCCGCTACAGCAAGTGCATCGGCAGCGCCGTCAACCCGGTGCTGCGCGAAGGCAACTCCGACCGCCGCGCGCCCAAGGCGGTCAAGGAATATGCGCGCAAGCACCCGCACAGCATGGCCGAATGGAGCCAGGCTTCGCGCACCCACGTCTCGCACATGCACCACGGCGACTTCTATCACGGCGAAAAATCGATGACGCTGGACGGCGCGCGCGACGTGAAGATGGAACTCATCACCAAGAGCGGCAAAACCATCCTGCTCAAGCCCAAGGTCAGCCTGCTCGACCGCGAGGTAATCGACTCCATGTTCATGAGCAAAAAGGCGCTGCTGGCCTTTTACGAGCAGCAGATTGAGGACGCGCGCAAAACCGGCGTCATGTTCTCGCTGCACGTCAAGGCCACCATGATGAAGGTGTCGCACCCCATCGTGTTTGGCCACTGCGTGCGCATCTTCTACAAAGAAGCGTTCGAAAAGCATGCCTTGCTGTTTGACGAGCTGGGCGTCAACGTCAACAACGGCATGGTCGATCTGTACAACAAAATCGCCTCGTTGCCTGAAAGCCTGCAAGACGAAATCAA
>JAITMV010000279.1 GCA_031277295.1 Burkholderiaceae bacterium
CCGTCATGCTGCGTTGCAAATCCTCGCAATACCACTCGGTATTGCTCCGGTTTGCGCCTTGCCTGACGAACAAATCCATCGATTTCATTTGTAAAGGTTTTGATGGAACGGAGCACTAGGGGCTTGGGCGCCCGCGGCCAAGACGAGAGGGTATGAACAAATCCGCCTAAAGCCTGCCCATGCCGCCAATTCGCGCAGACCGAATGAGGCGCAGCCTTAGAACGTGTTCACGATCCCGACGCGGGCGTGCGGGCGCGGGCTTGGGCGGTCTGCGGCGTTGCAATCCTCGCCAATGACACGGGCCATTGGCTGCGGATTGCGCCTTGCAGCCCATCCCAATCCGCATCCCGCACACCTCACGCCGAGATCGTGAACACGTTCTTAGTCTTTGCTGTCGTCGGCGGACGAAAGCGCATCGGCTTTGAGCACACGTTTGTCGATCAGGTTCACGCTCGCGGCGGTGACGCCTAGCACGTATTCCTGATCGCCCTGGCGCGCGACGACCAGTCGTTCGCGCCCACCCAAGGCGACCGCTTGAACGACCTCCAGCGGTAATTGACCGCTTGCCGCGCGCGGCATGACCACGCGCTTGAAGAGCCGCAGCAATAACCATGCGAGCGCCAGCACGAAAACCAGCGCCAGCAGGGTGGCGGCAAAACTGGACCACAGCTTGGCCTCCGCCGTACCAGCGGCAACCGCAACCGGCTCTTGCACAGCGGTAAAAGTACCGCTGGAGGCAGGTAAAGAAGGCGGCGCGGCAACCGATGCGGGCAGGGAGGCCGCCTGATTCATTGACGCGCTCCCGGTTTGTCTGCGCCATGCCGGCTGCGGTTGCGCCAGCGCCGTGGCACATAGCGCATGAAGCTGGGCCGGGTGGCGGTTGTTTCGCTGCCCGCCGGTTGGGCGTGCGCCATGCCGTAAAACGTCAGATCCTCGCCGGGCGGCGGGCGGCGACGACGGGGTTTTTTCGGCGCGCCGGTGTCGTCATACTCGCCGCGTATGCAGGCCAATTCATGCCGCACATCTTGCGCCCACAGCACCACTGTGGCTATGAGGTCGAACAGTTCGGCGGGCACCAACTCGCCTGTTTCGGCATCTCTCAACAGTTGACGCGCCAACTCGACATTGCGCAGCACCGGAACGCCGGCGTCTTGCGCCGCCTGGCGCATGGCCAGCGCGTCGTCGTTCTCACCCTTGGCGGTGACAGTAGGTACAGGGCAACGTTCACGGTCGTAGTCAATGGCTATCGCCACGTGCGTCGGGTTGACCACCACCACGTATGCACTGCTTGCGGCCTGATTGGCTCCTTGCTGGGCCCATTCCTGTTGCAACTGTTTGCGCGCGCCTTTCACATGCGGATCGCCCTCCATGTCTTTCATTTCCTGACGGATATCACGCATGCTCATGCGCATTTTTTTCATGAAGGAATAGCGCTGCCAAGCCAGATCGGCAGCGGCCACCAGAACAAACGCGCCACCGGCCCATGCCAGCAGCGTCCAACTGGCGTCCCAGAACGCCGAGCCAACGGCCAACGGCCGGTCGCCCACCAGAAACGGCAAACTGGGCAACGCCGATTTCAACGCCAGCCAGGCGATCACGCCCACTATTACCGTTTTGCAGATGGACTTGATTAGCTCCACCAGGTTATTCATGGAAAACATGCGCTTCAAGCCGTTGACCGGATTCAGATTTTCGACCTTGGGCTTGAGTTTCTCGATTGTCATGACCGGGCCTGCCTGTACGAACTCGACCAACACGCCGATCAAGGCGATGGGCGCCGCCACCGTTCCCACCACGGTCAGCAAAGTGAACACAGCCTGACGTCCCAAGCGGGGGGCGGCATTGGCAAACGGCTCCTGCATGACATCGAAACTGGCCTCGACGAGCGCCACAATCTGCTCGCCAAGCCACGGCAGCGCCATCATCGTCAGCGACAAAATGACCAGCAGTCCGGCGGTGGATGTCAGGTCACGGCTCTTGGAGATGTCGCCCTTCTTGCGTGCATCTTGCAGCTTCTTTGGCGTCGGTTTTTCGGTTTTGCTGCCGCTGTCGTCGTTGCTTGACATAGGGATATGCGTTCTAGTGGTACTGCCCTTGATTTCCGTTATTCATGACCGCTGTCATGAAAGCCCACGCTCACGCGGTGCGTCTGAAAATGACAAGCGCTCAGCCACCGCTTCGAGTATCAAACAGACAGTTGAGAAAGCGCGCTTCAAGCTGCGCTGCACCGTTGCCGCTGGCTGAAGGCACCGATAACACGCGAGCCGCTTGACTGGGGCCATTGAAGCCGAACATACCGGCGGCGGCATCGTCATTTGGCGCGGAGCCTGCCGTGTTCGCGGCAGCGTGAACATGCTTCCAATGGGCGGACGGTGCATTCAGGCCGGATGGCAGCGATGACAGGGGTAAAAACGCATTCACGGCTAGACTCGGTTGGCGGGTTGAAATATCGATGCACGGATGATAACGCCCCCACAGCATGACGCTTGGCCAGACAGTCAAAAGCGCGGCGCCATGAGTGCCGATATGCGAGCAACACTACACTGCTCGCTTGCCATGACTTTGCTCGACCGCGCACGCCCCCCCGCGCCGCTGGCCTTGGCCATCGTGGCCGAAGCGGTGCGGCGTCTGGACAGTGACGTGCCGCTAGACGATGCGGCCGCGTTGCGGCAGGCGTTTTCCGCCTGGACCACGCGCGCTGCGCAAGTGCAGGAGCGCGCTTGGCTGCTCGGCCAGCGTCTGGGTTTGACGCATGAATTGACGCACTGGCGGCGGCTGGCCGGATGGGCCGTGTTGGTTCTGGCGTTGCTGATGGCGCTGGCGGCGCTGGCTGGCGCGCGGGCGGTGTTGTCGTCCAGCGGCGACATCAACGCCGTGGCGGCCTTCGTCACTTTGTTGGGCTGGCACGTCATCATGTTGTTGCTATGGCTGGCCGGTTTAGCGTGGGCCGGGCAGGGCAGGGCGGGCGGCGCGCTGCTGGGCCAGCTGGCGTTGTGGCTGGCGGCGCGCGCACCGGTGGATCGCGCAGCGCATGCGCTGCCGTTGTTGCGCGCGGCAGCGGCCGTGCTTCAACGTGAACGCTTGTGGCCGTGGTTGACTGGGTTGCTCAGTCACGTCATCTGGGCGCTAGCATTTGTACTGGTGTTGGCGGTGTTGGCGTTCGGCTTTGCTTTTCATGCTTACCGGTTGACGTGGGAGACCACCATCCTCAGCGTCGAATTCTTTCAGCGCTTCGTTGCCGTCACCGGTGCGCTGCCGTCGCTGCTGGGCTTTGCGGTGCCTGACGCGGCAGCGGTGCAACTGGCCGGTAGCGCCGCCACCACTGGCGGTGGGCAGCGGGACTGGGCTTGGTGGCTGATGGGTTGCGTGGCGGTCTATGGCCTGCTGCCGCGTGCGCTGCTGGCGGCTTTCAGCGCCTGGCGCTGGCAAGCCGGACGGGCGCGACTGGCACGGGTGGACATGACCGACCCTTACGTGCGTCGCGTCGTCGCGCGCCTGGACGCGCTGGAGCCACCGCCGCGGGTGCTCGACCCCGCGCCGAAGCTTGGCGACAGACCTTCTTGGACTGCCGCCACGACTGCCGCGCCGGGGATGTGGGCGCTGATCGGCTTCGAGTTGCCGCCCGAGTTGCCTTGGCCGCCAGCCGGTCTGCCTGCGCCCAGCATACCGGCGCTGTTTATCGATGGCAGCACCGGCCAGCGCCAGCACGCCTTGGCCCAACTGACCGCGCAGCGGCCGGCCGCGCTGCTGCTGGTTTGTCATGCGCTTGCCAGCCCGGACCGCGGTACGGCGCGTTTCATGCGCGAGGCGGCGGCGCTGGCTGGGCATACGGCGTTGCTGTTGCTGATCGCGGGCGGTGAGGCGCCCGTGGCTGCCGTGCGGCGCTGGCGCGACTGGCTGGATGCGGAAGGCTTTGAACAGTTGGCGCTTTGGGCGCAGGCACGGCCGGCCGGCGATTGGATCGTGTCCGAAAAATGACTGGATTGTTGCGCTTTGCCGTCGTCGGCCATACCAATGCGGGCAAGACTTCGCTGCTGCGCACGCTGACGCGCCGAGTCGAGTTTGGCCAGGTGTCCGACCGCCCAGGCCTTACGCGCCATGCAGAGGCGGTGGACTTGCGGCTGGATGGCCATGTGACGGCGCGTTTCCTGGACACGCCGGGGCTGGAGGACGCAGTCGCACTGCTGGAATACCTGAACACGCTGCCGGCGGATTCACGCCCCGAGCGCATTCGCGCTTTTCTGCGTGGCCCGGAGGCGCGAGCCAGTTTCGAGCAGGAAGCCAAGGCGCTGCGTGCATTGACCGAGCAGGCCGATGCTGCTTTGCTGGTGATCGACACGCGCGAGTCGGTGCTGCCCAAGTTCCGCGCCGAAGTCGAAATTCTCACCTGGTGCGCCAAGCCCATCATGCCGGTGCTCAACTTCGTTCGCGACGCCGCCAGCCGACGCGACGATTGGCACCGGATGCTGTTGGAAGCCAACTTGCACGCGCGCGTTGAGTTCGACGTCGTAGCGCCTTTTGCTGGTGCCGAGGCGCAGTTGTACGCTGATATGGCCACGCTGCTGCCAACGCGCCGACAGCAGTTTGCCGACATCGGCCGGGCGCTGGCTGAGCAAGCGCGTCAGCGGCGGCTGGCCGCCTGTCGCGTTATCGCCGCCGGTCTGATCGGTGTGGCCGCCATGCGGCGCGTGCTGCCGGCCGAAGACTATGCCGACGCGCTCAAGCGACAAGGTTTCGTCAGCGGTTTTCATGACGACGTGCGCCGCCATGCGCGGCGCGTGGTCGATGAACTGCTGGCGTTGTTCGCTTTTCGCCCCGACGATGCCGAGTTAGCCGACATCCCGCAACTGGCGGGCCGTTGGGAGGATGACTTGTTCAACCCCGAACTGCTGAAGGACGCCGGCAAGCGCTTGAGCCTGGGCGCGGCCATTGGCGCTGGCGTCGGCATGGTTGCCGACGCGGCGCTGGCGGGTCTGTCGTTGGGCGCGGCCACGGCCATGGGCGCCGCGCTCGGCGGCGCCGCCTCGGGCGGCTGGCGGACGTTGTGGCGTAAGTTTGGCGGCCGTTTGCATGGCGTGCGGGAGCTGACGGTCGAAGACCCGTTGCTGCTGTTGCTGGCTGACCGCCTGCTGGCGCTGGCGTGCGCGCTGGAGCAACGCGGTCATGCCGCCGGGCAGCGCCTGTGTGTGACCGCGACCGAGATGACAGACATGGCCGCTGGCAGCGCCCAAGACGATCCGCGTGTGCTGGTGCGCGCGCTTGAGCCGGCGCGCGGCCATCCTGAATGGGAGCGCGGCGACAGCGCTTTGAGTTTTGACTGGCAGGCATTGGAGGCAATGCTCGCCAAGCGGCTGGACGAGCGCTTGGGGTTTGCATGGGGCGACACGCATCCTCGCTCATGAAGCGGTCTGTTCTGAGAACGTGTGTACAAATGCTCGTGATACCGCCGGGTATCGTCACGGGTTGTACCTTGCCTAAAATCGCTTGCCTGCATTTGTCCACAATGAACCTAGAAACCGCAGCCCGCCGCTTGTTACCTGATATCGAATCCTCCTTGAGGGAGGACGCACCCAGCGGCCTGGCAAAGCCAGCTCCACGGGTGCCCTGGCGTGGCTTGCTCCGCAGCCTTGCGGCTCTTTGCGTTTCATACGTCGCGGGTGGCGCGTGAGCGTCATGGGCAACTGAAGTGAAACTTGACCCGTTTAGCGCGACCGCTGTAGGGGCAACCCTTGTGGTTGCCCTTGTATCCACTGGACAAGGGCCGGTGTCGCGCACACAGGGCAACCACAAGGGTTGCC
>JAITMV010000142.1 GCA_031277295.1 Burkholderiaceae bacterium
CCGTCATGCTGCGTTGCAAATGCTCGCAATACCACTCGGTATTGCTGCGCTTTGCGCCTTGCCTGGCGAACAAATCCATCGATTTCATTTGTCAACCTTTTGGTGGAACGAAGTACTAGGTTCAACTGCTGTTTCCAAGATGAAACTGGGGCTGCGCCTTCGCCGTGCGCGCTTGCCGCAACTTTTCCATCGTCATGACCACACAGTTCCCTATCGTTTCCGCCCCCTATCGAGGGGGGGAGCGGGAATGACGAGGGGATACGGAAATGACGAAAGGTGAGGCGGCGCCAATCAGGTGAGGCCGCGTCGGTTTCATGCGTCGCGGGTGGCGCGTGAGCGTGGTGGACATCCAAGATAACAAACCGGCGATTCGATTGACATGCATCAATGCCAGGCGCGCGTGCGCAAGGCACAGTTGTCTTCATGCTGTCTCCCACCGTCTTTGATTGGCCGGGCGATACTGTTGTGTTGCCCGTCGGCGCCACGCTAATGCGGCGCGGCGAACCGTTGAAGCACGTCTACCACTTGGACGCCGGCCGTGTGGCGCTAGGGCTGCGCGCGCAGGGCAGTTTCGTGCATCGGATGGGCGTGATCGATGCGCCCTGCTGGCTGAACGCGACCTGCGCCGTGCTCAACCAGACACCGCTGGTGGACGCTGTGGCCGACACTAAGGTCGAGCTCCGTCAGGTACCGCTGGCAGCCTTTCAAACCACACTCGATGGTTTCTCCGGCGCCGCCCATTCAGTGCTGTACGACATGGCGCAAGGGTACCGTCAACAGCTCGAACTGTCCATCAGCCGCTTGGCCAAAGACGCCGAGGCGCGCTGCGCCGAATGGCTGCTGCGCCACGCCGAGCCGGTGCAAAACTCGCCCAATGCGTCGGCGGTGGTGATGCTCAAGCAACGCAAGCGTCTGATCGCCGAGCAACTCGGCATCGCGCCGGAAACGTTTTCACGCGTGCTGCGCCAGTTGCGCGAGCGCAGCCTTATCAGCGGCACCGGCCGGGTGCTGAACCTGGTAAACCTGAACGGTCTGCGGATACTCGCCGGAACTTAAAAATAGCCCGCATCGTGCTATGATTAAGAGGTTTTGCCAGTCTGTGATGACATGGTGAAACTAATCGCGAATCGGCCCCAACGAGGTGCCGCGGCCCGTTGTGATGGGCGCGGTCAGCGGGCCGGATTTCAGACCCAACCTTGAGAAAGTGATTTTCATGTCCGTGACCATGCGTGAAATGCTGGAAGCCGGTGTGCATTTTGGCCACCAAACGCGCTTCTGGAACCCGAAGATGGCCCCTTATATCTTCGGCCATCGCAACAAAATCCACATCATCAACCTGGAGCAGTCGCTACCGATGTTCCAGGCGGCACAAAAGTATGCCCGCCAACTGGTGGCCAACCGGGGAACCATTTTGTTCGTCGGCACCAAACGCCAGGCGCGCGAGATCGTGGCTGAGGAGGCACGCCGCGCGGGCATGCCGTATGTCGATCAGCGCTGGCTGGGCGGTATGCTGACCAACTTCAAGACCGTCAAAACCTCGCTCAAGCGCCTGAAGGACATGAAGGCGCAGCAAGAGGCGGGCTTGGACAGCATGAGCAAGAAAGAGCAGCTCATGTTCTCGCGCGAGTTGGCCAAGCTGGAAAAGGACATTGGCGGCATTCAGGACATGGGCGCTCTGCCCGATGCCATCTTCGTCATCGACGTCGGCTACCACAAGATCGCCGTGGCTGAAGCCAAGAAGCTCGGTATCCCGCTCATCGGCGTGGTCGATTCCAACCACAACCCCGAGGGCATCGACTACGTGATTCCCGGCAACGACGACTCGGCCAAGGCGGTAATGCTGTATGCGCAAGGCATGGCCGACGCGGTGCTGGAAGGCAAGGCCAACACCGTCAGCGATCTGCTCAAGACGGTGCAGACCACCGAGAGCGACGACGAGTTTGTCGAGGTCGAGAACGAAGAAGCCGCTTGACGCGGCCTTGCGTTCTCGCTCAAGCATCAAGAAATGACGAAATGACTTCGCTGGCGCTTCAATGACGCCGGCCCCCATCCCGCCCCCCGCCTTCGCGGGGGAAGGCGAGAAGTCCTCTGCCCCGCTGGGGAAGAGCTAGAGAAGGGGCTGCGGCGCATGACTGGAAAAGTCATTTCGTCATGCCCGGTGTAAGCCGGCGTCATTTCGTCATTCAATAACATATCCACGGAGTAACACACATGGCAGCAATTACCGCAAGCATGGTCGCCGAACTGCGCGCCAAGACCGACGCCCCCATGATGGAGTGCAAGAAGGCGCTGACCGAGGCAGACGGCGACACGGCCAAAGCCGAAGAAATTTTGCGCGTCAAGCTCGGCACCAAGGCCGGCAAGGTGGCCAGCCGGGTCGCCGCCGAGGGTGCAATCGCCATCCACATCGCTGGCGACACCGGCGCGATGGTTGAGGTCAACTGCGAAACCGACTTCGTCACCAAAAACGACATGTTCCTGGCGCTGACTCAGGCCGCCGCTCGCCTGAGCGCGGAGCACAACCCCGCCGACGTCGCCGCGCTGGCCACGCTGGCGTACAGCCAAGACGGCTACGGCCCAACGCTGGAAGACGTGCGCAAGGGTCTGATCGGCAAGATCGGTGAAAACATGAGCCTGCGCCGCTTCGTGCGCAAATCGGGCGGCGGACGGCTCACCAGCTATTTACATGGCACGCGCATCGGCGTGTTGGTCGAATATACCGGCGACGAAGCGGCGGCGCGCGACGTGGCGATGCATGTGGCGGCCATGAAGCCGGTGGCGCTGGCCAGCGCCGACGTGCCGGCTGATTTGATTGAGCGTGAACGCAGCGTCGCCATCGCCAAGGCCGACGAAGACCGCAAGGCCGCTGAGTCCGCGGGTAAAAAACCGCAGCCCGAGGACATCGTCGCCAAACGCATTGAGGGCAGCGTGCAGAAGTTTTTGAAAGAAGCAGCGCTGCTGAATCAGCCCTTTGTCAAAAACGACAAGCAGACCGTCGAGCAGATGCTGAAAGAAAAGAACACCACCATCAAGAGCTTCGCGCTGTACGTGGTGGGCGAGGGCATCGACAAGAAGGCCGATGACTTTGCCAGCGAGGTGGCGGCACTGACCAAGGGGTGAGCGTTTGGCCGGGCAGATTGACAGGAAACGCCAGCCGTTTCGCATGGCGCTGTAGGGGCAGCCTTTGTGGTTGTCCTGTGTCTCTGCCGACGATCATGCCCAACGGATGCGAGGGCAACCACAAGGGTTGCCCCTACGAGAAAGGCAGTCAAGTTAAAACCCGCCCTACAGCGCTGCAAAAGAAAACATGGAAACCATCACCTTTGACGACTTCCTGAAGGTGGAAATCCGCGTCGGGCGCGTCGTGAGCGCTGTCGTGTTCAAAGAGGCCCGCAAGCCCGCCTATGTCCTGCAAGTGGATTTCGGCGCTGAAATTGGTGTCAAAAAGTCCAGCGCCCAGATCACCGCGCTTTATCAGCCGGATGAACTGATCGGCAAATTGGTGGTCGGCGTTGTCAACTTTCCCCGCAAGCAAGTGGGGCCGCTGATGTCGGAATGCCTGGTGACGGGTTTCCACAATGAGCAAGGCGACGTGGCGCTCTGCGTGCCCGACCGTGTTGTTCCACTGGGAACCCGGCTGCTATGACGGCAACTGGTATCCTGTCCGACAGGTCTCACGCATGAATGAATAGCTGGTTGCGCTTGTTATGTAAAAATTTCATGTATGAAATATTTTGAGATTGTTTTTTTATAGAGCGCGCAACCAGCCATCGAAACCATAAGTGCCCCAAACGCCCACCGCTCAACCTCCCGTAAACTCTCCCCCGCCCATCGCTCCCCTGCCCCGCCACACCCGATGACCAAGCCCAAACCCGCCCATAAGCGCATCCTGCTCAAACTCTCCGGCGAGGCGTTGATGGGCGACGATGCCTTTGGCATCAACCGGGCGACGATTGAGCGCATTGTCGGCGAGGTGGCCGAGGTCACGAGCATGGGCGTGCAGGTGGCGGTGGTGATCGGCGGCGGCAATATCTTTCGTGGCGTGGCCGGCGGCTCGGCCGGCATGGACCGCGCCACCGCGGATTACATGGGGATGCTGGCGACGGTAATGAACGCGCTGGCGCTGGCCGACGCGATGAATCATCAGGGTCTGGTGGCGCGCGTCATGTCTGCTATCGGCATCGAGCAGGTGGTCGAACCCTACGTGCGTCCCAAGGCGCTACAGTATCTGGAAGAAGGCAAGGTGTTGGTGTTCGCCGCCGGCACCGGCAACCCGTTTTTCACCACCGACACGGCGGCGGCGCTGCGTGGCGCGGAGATCGGTGCGGAAATCGTGCTCAAAGCCACCAAGGTGGATGGCGTCTATACCGCCGACCCAAAGAAGGACGCCAAGGCCACGCGCTACACCCGGTTGAGCTTTGATGAGGCGATGTCGCGCAACCTCGGCATCATGGACGCCACCGCTTTCGCGCTGTGCCGCGACCAGAAGTTGCCGGTCAAGGTGTTTTCCATTTTCAAGCCTGGCGCGCTGAAAAGCGTGGTGCTGGGAGCCGATGAGGGGACGCTGGTTCATGCTTGAAAGCTACCGTATGCGCACATCTTTTTCCCGCCATCATTCCCGCGAAGTTCCCGCCTGCGCGGGAATGACAGGGAATGACGAAGTGAAAGGTTTGGCGTTGTGTACATACGGTAGCACTTAAAAAGGACATTCACATGACGACCATTGCCGAAATCAAGCAAAACACCCAGGGCAAGATGGATCAGTCCATCGCCTCGTTCAAGCACGGCCTAACCAAAATCCGCACCGGCCGCGCCAACCCGGCGCTGCTCGACACCATCCACGTCGAGTATTACGGCAACCATGTGCCGCTGTCTCAGGTGGCCAATGTGTCGTTGCTGGATGCGCGCACCATCAGCGTGCAGCCGTGGGAAAAGGGCATGGGCGCGAAGATTGAAAAAGCCATTCGCGAAAGCGAGCTTGGCCTCAACCCCGCCAGCATGGGCGACTTGATTCGCGTGCCCATGCCGCCGATGAGCGAGGAACGTCGCCGCGAGATGACCAAGCTCGTCCGTCACGAAGCAGAGCAAGCCAAGATCGCCGTGCGCAACCTGCGCCGCGACGCCAACGACGCCATCAAAAAGCTGGTCAAGGATAAGGCAGCCACCGAAGACGAGCAAAAGCGCACCGAGGCCGATATTCAGAAAACCACCGACAAGCACGTGGCCGAGATCGACGCGCTGGTGGCGGCAAAAGAGAAAGATATTATGGAGGTGTGAGGTGTCCGTTGAGCGTTTGACGTGGAATGCCTCTTTCAGAGGACGCGCCTCACGCGCTCAACGCAAAACGCCGAACGAAAGATGCACATCGCCATCGTCATGGACGGCAACGGGCGCTGGGCCAAGCAGCGCTTCATGCCGCGCGTGGCCGGGCACCGGCAAGGCGTAGAGGCGCTGCGCCGCTGTATCCGCGCCTGCGCCCGGCGCGACGTGCAGGCGCTGACGGTGTTCGCCTTCTCGTCCGAAAACTGGAATCGCCCGCTAGATGAGGTCAGCGCGCTGATAAGGCTGCTTGGCAAGGCGCTGGCGCGCGAGGTGCCTGAGCTTAATACCAATGGCGTGCGCCTGTATTTTGCCGGTGACCGCCAGCCACTGCCGGAGCACTTGCGCAATGAACTGGCGCGGGCCGAATGTGCCACCGCCGCCAATCGGCGCATGGTGCTTACCGTCTGCTTCAATTACGGCGGCCGCTGGGACATTGTGCAAGCCGCCGCCCGCTTGGCGGCGCAAGGCCAGCCGATCACCGAGGCAGCCCTGTCCGGCGCACTGGCACTGGCTCACGTCCATGACCCCGATTTGCTGATCCGCACCGGCGGTGAGCTGCGCATCAGCAACTTTTTGCTCTGGCAGTGCGCGTACAGCGAACTGTATTTCAGCGACAAGCTCTGGCCCGACTTCGACGAGGCGGCGCTGGATGAGGCGCTGGCCGCCTACCGGGCGCGCGAGCGGCGTTTTGGGCGTACCACCGAGCAAATGCAGAGGTCCGCCTGACCTATGCTCAAACAGCGCGTCCTGACCGCTGTCGTGCTGCTGATCGTGTTTGGCGTGGCGCTGTGGGCGC
>JAITMV010000149.1 GCA_031277295.1 Burkholderiaceae bacterium
TCTCGGCGTGAGGTGTGCGGGATGCGGATTGGGATGGGCTGCAAGGCGCAATTCGCAGCCAATGGCCCGTGTCATTGGCAAGGATTGCTTGCGCCGCAGAGCGTCCTAAGCCCGCGCCCTCACGCAGGCGCCGGTATCGTGAACACGTTCTTAGAGCCTGTTCACAGTCTGTTCGGGGCCGCGCAGGTGTCTGCAGGTGTCTGCAGGTGTCTGCAGGTGTCTTTTCGGCGCCGGGATGCAAGGCGCGAGGGATGCCTGGCGGCATCACGAGCACTTGTTTTCGAAGCAGGCCGCCCGCCGATACTCGAACGGCGTCATACCGACAACCTGTTTGAAAGTCGCGGCGAAGTGTGACGTATCCAAAAAGCCGCAAGCCAGCGCGATCATTTCATAGTCGATGCTTGGGCTGGCGAGCAATTTTCGCGCGTGGCCGATTCGGCGCAGCATTACAAACTGATGGGGTGTCAGCAGCGTCGTCGCCTTGAAGTGCTGAATGAACTGCGAGCGGTCAAGATCGACGGTTTTCGCCAGATCGTGCAGGTTCATATCCGACGACAGATTGCAGTTGACGTAGTCGCTAATTTTGCCGAGTTGGCGAGAGTTGAACGTATGCGCCGGGAATGCAGGCGCAACACCTGCCATTGAATGCCTGGTCAACAGATGTGTCGCCAAAGCCAGTGTCAAATAGTCTACCTTGAGTTGGTTGCCAGCCCGCGGCTGATCGAGCGAAGATCGGATCGCGGCGATCAACTGAAACAAGGCGGGATCTTTCAGACCAAATGACGATTGGATGCATCGCCTCTGGCGGCCATCCTTGAAAAGCTCTTGCGCCACCTCGTCGATGACTTTCTGCCGCAAGTAAACGTGCCGCGCTTTCAGCGGGAAAGCGAGTTCGTCATACACCGCATCTCCTGCGCTGGTGATCGAGATGGCGTGTTTCGGCAAGGTACGGTGATACTGGTTCTCGGCATTGACACGCAAAATGCTGTTGGGAGAATCGGCCGTCACGATCCAGACAGCCGGCACCACGCCCCGCAGTCCTTCGTGCGGCAATTCATCGGTCGTGGCGGCGAACAAGTCCGTCCACCCCAGTCCTCGGCTGGATTCCAATAAACGAACCTCGCCATTGATCCGCAAGGAGGTCTGCTCCAATAGAAACTCCTCCGAGCACGAGGCGGGCGCATTCGCGGCGCCCGCATTCACCGGCACCGTCGGCAAGCCTGCCTGCTCCTGGGTTTGCCTGGACTCCTGCACATGCGCGTCAGACAAAAATATCCGCGCGCGGTAAGCCGAAGGTGAGCTGTGGGCCAGGCGTTGAAAAACGTCGGCGAAGTGCGAGGCATTGGCAAAGCCGGTGCGCGCGGCGATTTCGGCCAGGCTCTGGTAGCTGGTGGTCAGCAGCGTCTTGGCGGCTCGCACCCGAGCTTCCAAAACGAACTGATAAGGCGTCGTTCCTGTCGTCATTTTGAAGCACCGCGAAAACTGAATGCGGTTCATGCCCATATGCCGCGCCATCTCTTCGACCCGTAGGGGGCCCGAAAGTGAAGCTTGGACATACTCTCCAATCCGCCGCATGTCTTGCTCGGAAAAGCGGAAAAGCTCCGAAGATGCCCGTTTCAAATCAACGGTAACGGCGCCCTTCTGAATGACATCGGCGGCGGCGGCGTTGCGCAGTAGCTTGGAAGTTCTCTCGTCAAGCGCTCGGCGCGCGTTTGCCTTGATGGACTTCAGGAGCGCCAGCAAATTTTTATCAAGCTCAATTCTCGCCGGTAGCACGATGCGATCCACGCGCTGGTCGTGAATCTTTACCGCAACCTCGTTTAAGACCGCCAACGGAACGAGTCTGCCAAATTCTTCAGATGGCAGATACGACTTACCGTTTGCACCGCGCAACCGCGCTTGTTTTGGCTGCTGCTCCATCAAATTTCCTTGCTGTGGCGTATAAAGGATCGGGCAACTCATTTGATTGGCTCCCCGGCACTCATTGCCGTACTATGGAAATTGTTAGATATTGTTACAATTCTTTTGGTTCCCGCGCCAACCCATCAAGGCGGATGGGGGTACCGAGCTTTCGGGGTGGGCAACAACGCTCGCGTCTTGAGCCTGGAAACGGTAGTTGAGCGCTTGTTCCCTTCAGGAAAGCCGCATGAGCGCCCGACTTTCAAGCCTTAGCTCACGCTCACCTATTGGGTAAGAACGCTACGCACCCAATCAGGCCGCTCTCGGGCGCGTTCAACTGCCGTTTCTAGGTTGAACGACGGACAAAGACAGTGGCGCGGGTGCGGCGTCAAGCCCGTGCGCGGTCAGCACCGGTGTGGTGTCGCGTTTCTGAACGAACCGGGAGGGTGTGAATAAATTTTTGTAGGGGCGTCCCTTGTGGTTGCCCCACAGGATGCTAAGACGGGCACAGGACGCGCGCCTGCGGGTGCCGCGGCGAAAGGCGAGCGCGTTTTGACGTCATGGTGGTGAATCAAGCAGCCATCTGCCGCCGGTATTCGCCCGGCGTTATGCCGACAACCCGCTTGAAAGTCGCGATGAAGTGCGAGACATCCGAAAAGCCACAAGCCAGCGCAATCAGATCGTGGTCCATGCTTGGGCCGACAAGCAGTCTTCGCGCATGACTGACTCGGCGCAGAATCACGAATTGGTGAGGCGTCATCAAGGTCGTTGCCTTGAAGCGCTGCATGAACTGCGACCGGCCCAGCTTGGCGACTCCCGCCAGATCGCGGATGCTTATGTTGGACGATAGATTGCAGTTGATGTAATCGCTGATTTGGCCAAGTTGGCGAGAGTTGAATACGTGTACCGGCAGCGGCGGCGCGACGCCAACCGTTGAATGCTTGGCCAGCAGATGCTCGGCCAGCGCCAGCGTCAAGTACTCCATCTTGAGTTGGTTCTCGGCCCGCGGCTGATCAAGCGCGGATCGGATCGCGGCGATCAGCATGAATAAGACAAGATCATTCAAACCGAACGACGATTGGATGCATCGCCTTTGGCGGCCATCCTTGAAAAGCTCTTGCGCCACCTCGTCGATGACTTTCTGCCGCAAGTAAACGTGCCGCGCTTTCAGCGGGAAAGCGAGTTCGTCATACACCGCATCTCCCGAACGGGTGATCGAGACGGCGTGTTTCGGTAAAGTTCGGTGGTGCTTGTTTTCGGCATTGACACGCAAAATGTTGTTGGGAGAATCGGCCGTCACGATCCAGACAGCCGGCACCACGCCCCGCAGTCCTTCGTGCGGCAATTCATCGGTCGTGGCGGCGAACAAGTCCGTCCACCCCAGTCCCTGGCTGGATTCCAGCAAGCGAACTTCGCCATTGATCCGCAAGGAGGTCTGCTCCAACTGAAATTCGGCCGAACCCGAGGCGGACGCATCCGCGGCGCCCGCATTCACCGGCGCCGCCAGCAAGCCCGTCTGCTCCTGGGTGTGCCTGGACTCCTGCGCATGCGCGTCAGACAAAAATACCCGCGCGCGGTAAGCCGAAGGTGAGCTGTGGGCTAGGCGCTGAAAAACGTCGGCGAAGTGCGAGGCATTGGCAAAGCCGGTGCGCGCGGCGATTTCGGCCAGGCTCTGGTAGCTGTTGGTCAGCAGCGTCTTGGCGGCGTGAACCCTGGCTTCCAGTATGAACTGATACGGCGTCGTTCCCGTCGACACCTTGAAACAGCGTATGAACTGAGCGCGGCCCATGCCCATATGCCGCGCGATGTCATCAGCCCGCAGGCGCGCCGAAAGCATGGCCTGAACGTACTCTTTGATCCGTTGCATGTCCTGCTCGGAAAAACGCGAACGCGCCGAAGGCGTCCGCTTCAAATCAACGGCAACGGCGTTCGTTTGAATGATGTCGGCAGCGGCGGCGCTAACCAGCGATTTGGACGTTCTCTCGTCGAGTGCTCGACGTGCGTTTGCCTTCACATACTTCAAAAATATCAGCAAATTTCTGTCAAGCGCAACTCTAGATGGCATCACGACACGATCCACGCTGCTGCCGTGAATTTTTGCCGCGACCTCGTGCAAGGTTGCCAGCGGGATGAACTTGTCCAACTCTTCAGATGTCAGATGCGACTTGCGGCCCGCACTGCTCAAACGCATGTCTTCTTGTTCCATCGGGGTTTCCTCAATTGCTTTGCTGCGACTGGCAACGGATGCAAGGGATCGGCTCACTCTTTCAGTTTAAAGCTGTCACCCATGCCGTGCCACACACAATTGTGACAAATTGTTACACACCTGTCAACTTTCCTATCCCGGCGCACGCAATGTGTAGTAATTTAATAGGGTATTAGTTGCTATTACTACTTGAAACAATCCATATTGTCTTGCGGGCTTTTCCCCTTCTGGAGGAAGGCAGGGATGGGGGCCGGCGGTGCATCACACCGGCTGGAGTGCCCGCGCCAACGCCGCTAGCACCCACTCTAAAACTCCCCAAAAAGGAGGCGTTGAAAACCAGCGCATCGCATGCGTCGCGGGTGGCGCGTGAGCGCCATGAACAACTGAAGTGAAACAATTCACATTGTCTCGCCGGTTTTTCTCCTTTGGGGGAAGGTCGGGATGGGGGCCGACGGCGCAAAAAAAACAAACGTAGGGCGGTGTTCACTCTGCCATTCCCGCTAGGCGGGAATGAGGATGGATAGTTTTGTGGCGAAAAACCTTAAGTTAGCGCCCATGCGCCTTCGCGGCAATGACGAAAAGGCTAAGGCCGTGTCGGTTTCATGTGTCGCCGGTGTTGCCCATCAACTACCGTTTGCCCTGGGCATGTTGAAGAGCGGTGCGGAGAGCGAGCTTTGACTTCAATCAGCCTGAACGGTGTGTTCAATCAATATTTAGTTGCCGGGTGAATAGGTTGAATTTACTCGCACTCTCTGAGCGCCCCTGTGGTATTACCTGCTCCCGGCAAGGATGCGCGCTATCCCGTGCGTGCCTACTTATTATTTGGCGCCGTTAGCGTTCCAAAGCGCTGTGCGTGCCATGACATCCAACACGGCGGGGTGTTCGGCGATAGCAGGCTGGAGGGTGAAGCGCATGTCGGCGTAGCGCATGCGCAACTCGTCTATCAGACGCGGCAGATCACCACGCGCGTGGCGGCCGGCGCCCACGAACATGGGCCAAACCGTGACGGCGCGCACATTGGCGGCGTGCAGTATTTGCACCGCGGTGGACAGATCAGGCGAGGTGAGATCAAGGTAGGCGCAAATCACATGCGCACCAGGATCGAGCGTCCGCATACGGGCGGCCACCGCCTCAATCGGTGCGCACCAAGTGGGATCGCGCGATCCATGCGCGAACAACACGACACCGTCAGGCGCGCTCATTGCCTGAGCACCAGCCAGCCGAACGCGCCCAGCGACAGCAGCGAGTAGATGATGCCGGGCGCCGCCGCCGCCGCCCACGGCTCCCAGTTGCGCAGGTTGCCGATAAAGCCGAACACGTTGTTGAGCAAAAAGAAACTAATGCCCACCAGCACGCCCAAAAATACATAGCCGGTGATGTTACCGGAGCGAAAGTGCAGGTACGCGAACGGCAATGCCAGCACCATCATGACCAGACATGACAGGGGATAAAACACCTTGCGCCAAAACTCAATTTCATAACGCTGGGCGCTTTGGCCGTTGTCGCGCAGGTGGTGGATGTACTGAAACAGATCAAAGGTTTGCATGCGGTCGGGGCTAAGTAGCGCGGCGGCGACCATGTCGGACGAAATGGTGGTCGGCCAGCGCCACTCCGTCAGGCGATCAATAGTGACTGCGGGCCGCGAGCCATCAGTCTGGCTGTAGTCGCGCCGCTCCACGTCGTACAGCGTCCAACTGGCATCGCTGCCGAAGTGCCCACGCGCGGCCTTGACGATGGATAGCGGCTGGTTGGTCGCTTGGTCGAACTCGAAGAGGCGAATCTGGCTCATGGCGCCGTCTGCGCCCAACGCACCGACGTTGACGGAAAAATTGCGCTTGCCTTCCTGCCGGTCTTTCATCCATGCGCCGGTGCGGCCGGTCGTCAGCCCGCTCAGATAGCGGGTTTGCAGCGATTGCGCCATCCGGTCGGCTGATGGTGCGATGTAGTCGCCAACTACGAAAGTTAGCACAACGAAAACCAGGCCCAGCGTCAACAGCGTGCCGAGCGCGCGCTGCGGCCTCAGGCCGCTGGTGCGCAAGATGGTGTATTCGGAGCTTTCAGCCAGTCGCGCCATAACGTAGATGGCGCCGATAAGCACCGCAATCGGCAGCAACTCGTACAGATGGCCAGGTACCAGCAACGTCGCCCCGAGCAAAGCGCGCGAGACGGCGGAACCGCTGGTCCCGTCCTCGGCAATGTCGCCAAGCCGATCAACAAAGTCGAAGAAAAAAAACAGCAGCAAAAACGCCAGCGTGACGAAACCTATCGCGCGCAGGATTTCGGCGTAAATCAGCCGCCGAATGGTTTTCATGCCGCCGCCTCATTGCGTTGCCAAGGCCGCGAGCGGTCACGCCAGCCGCCTTGGCGCCTCATCAACCAGAGCCAGGCCAGCGCGAAGATGCCGCCGTGCAGCAGCAAAAGAAACGCCAGCGCATCAATGCGTTGACGCTCGATCCAGTTTTGACCGGCGGCAATGAGGTTGTAGTAGCTGGCGAACGCAAACAAGGTAAAGACCAAGCTGGCGCTACGCCCCACGCGTGGGTTTACGCGCGTGGCCGCCAGCGCGATAACGACGCAGTTGAGCGCCGCCAGCACCAACCCTAGACGCCATGACAACTCGGCCCGATGACGCGCGGTGGGCTGCCGCAGCAGAGTTAGCGTCGGCTGTATGGCGGGTGAATCGTTGGTGGTCGGACCGGTGGCTTGGCTGTTCACGCGGTTGCCGTATTCGGCGAATTCGCTGACACGGCTCTTTCCGGTGGCCAGCTCGGTTTCCAGCCGGTAACCTTTGTCCAGCACTAGAAAGCGCTGTCCGTCCAGGGTACGCAGCCGACCGCTGTTGGCCGAGGTCACGGTTTCTTTGCCGCGTTCGGTGGAGGTGATGAAAATGTCGTTGCCGCTTTGCGCGTCGGCGGTATCCTTGTCGATGAAAAACACCCGCTGGCCGCCGGCCGATTCGATAAAGCGGCCTGGCGCCACGCGCTCGATGTCGCCACGGCCCTGATAGCGGTCACGCAACTCGCGAATCTGGTGATTGGCCCACGGCGACACCAACAGCGCCAGCGCCGTCACCGCCAGCAGCACCGGCCAGGCAAAGCGCAGCAACGGCCCGAGAAACGAGGTCAGCCCCTGGCCACTGGCGAACCACACCACCATTTCGCTGGCGGCGTACATGCGCGTCAGCGTGGCGGTGATGGCGACGAACAGGCTCAACGTCAAGATGGTCGGCAGGTAACCCAACACGATATAGCCCATCACCAGCATAACCTCTGATGGGTTCACGCGCCCTGAACTGGCCTGCCCCAGGGTGCGGATCAGCACCACCGTCATGACAATGGTGACCAGCACCACCAGCATCGCGCCAAACGCGCGGCCTAGTTCCTTGCGCAAAGAAGAATCGAATAACATTGTTCAATCTGGAAACAGCATTTGAACGCGCTCGCTGGCGCCGTTACGGCCAAACCGGGCAAAGGCGGGCAACGTCGCGTGGCGCAGTGGTCTTAACAGGCGGATGCGCTCGAAGCTGCGAATGTGAATACCCATGCGGTCTTGTAATCTTGTAAAGGTGGCAAGCGGTCAACTGCGGTTTCCGGTTTCCGGATTACGGATTACGGATTAGATAGGAAAGTCTGTCGATTATGAACTTCCAGCTTAAATCTCTGTCACTGACTGAAGCCGCCGCTTTCAAAACGCCGGCCCTGGTGATACTGGTGGCCGAAGGCTTCAAGCCAGGCCGCGACGCGCTGTCGAACCTGATCGGCAAGGCCATCACCGGCGGTGACTTCAAACCCGAGGCCGGCAAGCTGCTCGGCTGCTATGGCGCTGCTGGGGCAGCGGCCAGCCGGCTTACGCTAGCGGGTATCGGCGACGGCAGCCCCGCCAGGGTACGCAAGGCGGTCACGGCGGCACTAAGCGCACTCAAGAGCGGCGCGGTTAAATCACTGACCCTGTGCTTTGCGCAAGACACCGCGCCGCCCGGCGTGGCCGCCGCCGTCGCCGCCGCCGACGACGCAGCCTACGTCTACACCGCCACCAAGAGCGCTAACACGGGCGGCAAGCACACCGAAATCAGCAGCATCACCGTCGCCGCGCCCCAAGGCGACAGCGTGCGCGCGGCGTTCGAGCAGGCCGTCGGCATCGCTGGCGGCGTGCGGTTGGCGCGCGAATGGGCCAACCGGCCTGGCAATCACGCCACTCCCACGCTGTTGGGCGAAGCCGCGCGCGCGCTAGCCAAGCTGCCGCGCATCGATTGCGAAGTATTCGGCCCCAAGCAAATTGCCAAACTCGGCATGGGCGCGCTGTGCGCCGTAGCGCAGGGATCGGAGCAGGAGCCGCGCTTTATCGTCTTGCAGTATCAAGGCGCGGCCAAGGGAGACGCGCCAGTGGCGCTGGTGGGCAAGGGCATTACCTTCGATTCTGGCGGCATCTCGCTCAAGCCCGGAGCCGAGATGGACGAAATGAAGTTTGACATGTCCGGCGCCGCCAGCGTGCTGGGCGTGTTCCAAGCGCTGGCCGATTTACGCCCGGCGCTCAACGTGGTCGGCCTAATCCCGGCCAGCGAAAACCTGCCCAGCGGCCGCGCCATCAAACCCGGCGACGTGGTCACCAGTATGAGCGGCCAAACCATTGAAATCCTCAACACCGACGCCGAAGGCCGCCTGGTGCTGTGCGACGCGCTGACATATGCGCAGCGCTTCAAGCCGCGCGCCGTAATCGACGTCGCCACCCTGACTGGCGCTTGCGTCATCGCCCTAGGCAGTGTGCGCTCCGGCCTGTTCACTACCGACGACACGCTGGCGGCGGACTTGCTGACCGCGGGCGAACGCGCGCTCGACCCTTGTTGGCGCATGCCGCTGGACGACGAGTACGCCGAAGGCCTGAGGAGCAACTTCGCCGATGTCGCCAACGTCGCCGGCCGGCCCGCCGGGTCGGTTACCGCCGCAAAATTCCTACAGCGTTTTGCCAAGGCCTATCCGTGGGCGCACTTGGACATTGCCGGCACTGCCTGGAAAAGCGGCGCAGCCAAAGGCGCCACCGGCCGGCCAGTCGGCCTGCTGCTGCACTACCTGCTGGCGCAAGCCGCGCCATCGGCGAAGCCGTCCGCGCCGGCCAAAACCAAGTCCACCAAACCGGCGAAAAAGGCACGCCAGCAATCCTGAGGTGAAACTGATCTTGATCTCGCTGGTTTTTCTCCCCCTTTGGGGGAGGGAGTTACAAACCAACGCGTTTCGTTTCATGCGTCGCGGGTGGCGCATGAACGCCATGAAAAACCAACATGACCGAAGTAGCGTTTCATTTCAACGTTTCAGACAAACTGGCCTACGCCTGCCGGCTGTTGCGCAAGGCGTATGGCGCAGGCAAGCCGGTCGGCGTGGTCGCGCCGCCGCCGATGCTGAAAGACCTGGACGCCGCCTTGTGGTCTTTCTCGGCGCTCGACTTCATCCCTCACTGCGTCGCCTCGGCGCCCGCCGACATGCTGGCCAGCACTCCAATCGTGCTGGCGCCCGATTGCGCCGCGTTGCCGCCGCACGCCCGTGTATTGGTGCATCTGGGCGCCGACGTGCCGGACGGCTTCGAGCATTTTGAGCGCCTGATTGAACTGGTCAGCGCCGATGACGATGATCGCGCCAAAGCCAGGCGGCGCTGGCGTCACTACGCCAACCAAGGCTACGCTATTGCGCAGTATGACCTAGCAACTCACAAGGAAACATGAGATGTCCAGCCAAGACCCCCCTTCACGTTTTGTACCAACGTTGACCGAAGTGGTCACCGTACAAACCGATTCCGCATCCGTGCCGCCCTCCGGCGCGCCATCCTCTTCTGCCGCGGCCGATGACGCCTTGTTGCGCCGCCTGGGCGCCGACCTGGACCACCGCATCAGCGAAGCCGTCGCCCGCGCATTGCATGAGCAGATGCTGGGCTTCAACAACCGGGTGCGCAAAGTGGTTGCCGACGTGGTGCGTGAAGCCGCCGCCAGCGCTAGCGCTATTGCCCATAGCGGCCAGGACGGACAAGGCGGGCCGCAAGAAAGTTGAGTGTCCGGCGTGCCGCGCGCGAATTACCCGTCTCGTTCCCATCGCTTACGCCAGCGAGGCCACAGCACGTTCAGGGCCAAACCGCTGAGCACCAGCGCGGCGGCGGCCAATTTCCAAGCCGGCATTGGCTCATTCAGCGCCAGGGCAGCGGCTCCCATGCCGAATACCGGTACCAGCAGCGAAAACGGGCTGACCGTCGCCGCCGGATAGCGCGCCAGCATCCAGGCCCAGACGCCATAGCCGAAGATAGAGTTCCCGACCGACTGCCACAGCACGGCCACCCAAGTCAACCAGTCGGCAGCGCGCAGACCGGCGACGATGTGCGGCCAGCCTTCCAACGTCAGTGATAGCGCCAACAGCGGCGGCGCGGCGAACAGGCTGCTCCAAGCTACGTAGGCCAGCACATTGACGCGGCCAGCGGCGCGAGAAGCCATGTTGCCCAACGCCCAAGCCAGCGCCGACGCCAGCACCATCAGCACGCCCAGCGCGGTGGTGTGGCCATCGGAGCGGCCGGTGATGATGCCGATGCCGACGGCGGCGATCAACATGGCCAGCAACTGATAGGGCCGCACCCGCTCGCCGGCCGCAGCCATCGCCAGCCCGACGGTAAAAAACGCTTGCGCCTGCACCACCAGCGAGGCCAGGCCGGGCGAAATGTAGCGCGTCATGGCAAAAAACATCAGCCCGAACTGGCCTACGCCAATCATCACTCCGTAGAACGCCAAGTTGCGCCACCGCACGCGCGGGCGCGGCAGCACGAACACCAGCGGGACTGCCGCCAGCGCAAAACGCAGCGCCGCCAGCAGCAACGGCGGCAGATGCGCCATCGCCAACTTGATGACGACGAAGTTAGTACCCCAAACGAACACCACCGCCAGCAACAGCAGCAAATGCGCGGCGCTAAGCTGCGCGGCGCCAGACTCAGATCGCATGGGTTGAAACTGCGTCCGACTCGCCTAAGGCAACGCTGCATCCAGTCCCTGCGGATGAGCACTTTTTTAGTTTGGGATGGGCTGCAAGGCGCAAAGCGCAGCAAGACCTGGCGGCATTGCGAGCATTTGCTGTGGCGCCGCAGACCGCCCAAAACGAGGATGCTTGTCGCCGCATAAGACTTGTTCAGTGTTGCCCTAACCCGGCATCCTCAAGATACAGCGCCTGCAACCGTTGACGCGCGACGGGGCGCAGGTGCAACTCCTGCTCCAGATAACGATCCACGCCGCCGAAGTCCTGCTCCAGCGCTTGAAACGCAGCGTCGAGAAACGCCTCCTGAACGCGCCACAACACCTTCAACGATTCAGGCGCCGCTCGGCGGCCATTGATCGTCGGCATCCGGTACAGTTCATTGGTCAACAAATAGTCTTGCATCACCACCTCGCGCGGCACTTGCAATCCCAGCAAAATCAATGCGGCGGCAAAGCCGGTGCGATCCTTGCCCGCGGTACAGTGAAAAACCAGCGGCTCGTTGCTTGTCAGCAAATGCTCGAACAGCGCCGCAAAGCGCGCCGCGTTGTCATGCACGAAGGCGCGGTACGTTTGCTGCATCAACTCCACGGTTTGGGCGGGCGTGATATTCCGACCGGCGTCGAGCAGATCCTTGATGCGCTGCACCACGGTCGGCTCGATCGGCAATGGGTACTGCCGCACACCTGGCAAATCGTAGGGCGCGGCGGCACGCTCGGCCACGCCGCGAAAGTCGAACACGCGGGCGACACCCAGCGCTTGCAACGCCTCGGCATCCGACGCGGTGAGCGCCCCCAGATGGTCGGAACGAAACAGCCGCCGCCAGCGCACCGGACGCCCATCAGCCCCCCGATACCCTCCTAAGTCACGGAAATTGCTGGTACCGGCTAGGCGCAGACAACGGTCGGGGTGGCGGGGCATGACATGATGATAGCGTGGCAAACCATTCAACCTAGTACTTCGTTCCACCAAAAGGTTGACAAATGAAATCGATGGATTTGTTCGTCAGGCAAGGCGCAAACCGGAGCAATACCGAGTGGTATTGCGAGGATTTGCAACGCAGCATGACGGACAAAGACGCGATTTCA
>JAITMV010000155.1 GCA_031277295.1 Burkholderiaceae bacterium
CCGTCATGCTGCGTTGCAAATCCTCGCAATACCACTCGGTATTGCTCCGGTTTGCGCCTTGCCTGACGAACAAATCCATCGATTTCATTTGTAAAGGTTTTGGTGGAACGGAGCACTAGAAACGGCAGCCCGCCGCTTGTTATCTTCAGGAAACCCGCATGGACGTTGGCTTTCGGGCCTTCGATCACCTTCACCGCCTGGGTGAGAGCGCTACGCACCCAATCAGGCCGCCCTCAGGCACGTTCAACTGCCGTTTCTAGGTTTAACGGCGCTGCTTTTCTCTGACAACTCACCAGGCGTTTTTCCATGCATCTGCGTTTGATCGGAACCTTAACCAGCCCCTACGTGCGCAAAGTCCGCGTGGTGATGGCCGAAAAGAAACTCGAATACCAATTCGCGCCCGAAAGCGTCTGGGCCGACGACACCACGATAGCCGCCTCCAACCCGCTGGGCAAAGTGCCCTGTCTGGTGGTGGACGGGCAAGACGCAATATTCGACTCGCGCGTGATCGTCGAATACCTGGACACACTCGTGCCGGTCGGCAAACTGATCCCGCCCTCGGGCCGCCAGCGCGTTGAAGTCAAAACCTGGGAGGCGCTGGCCGACGGCCTGCTGGACGCGGCTGTTCTGGCCTATCTGGAACGCACCTGGCGCGGACGTGACGATAGCCAGCGCAGTCAGGCATGGATCGCGCGCCAGATGGACAAGACTGACCACGCCCTGGCCGCCATGAGCCGCGGCCTGGGCGATAAAACCTGGTGCGCGCAAGGCGCGCATATGACGCTGGCCGACATTGCCGTCGGCTGCGCCTTGAGTTGGCTGGACTTTCGCTTTCCCGCGCTGAATTGGCGCGAGCGCCACACCAATCTGGGTCGCCTGTTGGACGAACACCTCATACAGCGCGCCAGCTTTGCCGCCACCATGCCTGAATAGTCAGCGGCGCTGAATCGAATCTGATCTGCTGCCGCCTGCGTAAGCAAGGCAGCCATTCGCAGAATTATAGTCTGTGATCACTTATTTCCATAAGGAATCCGTATCTGCAAAAATGATGCGCCGCTTGGGTATGAAACCCAAGCGGCGCATCAGAATAAAAACACTGCCGAAGCGGCCTGAAACAACGGAGGAGGAGGGATGGAGGAAGTGCGCTTCAGGTTTTCAGTTTGCCCAAAGGGCTAACAGGCTCGGCAGTTTTAACTCATGTCCGTGCTCCTTGCATCCTATGGATGTAGCTCGGAGCACAACAAAATTGCGAAAAAAGTTCTGGTTGCAGACCCTCACTTACATGTGAGAAATTATACATGGAAGATGCTTAGGTAATCTATCGCTAATGTAAAATTTTGCATCAATTGTAAGTTAAAGTAACCACAAACACAACAGTTCGTCCCAGAATCTCTGGCTAATCTGTGAAACCCATCACGAAGACCGCATGAACGTTGATGTCCGTTGGGAGGCTCTGAACAAGTCTGTCACGGTTGGCGCATCCCGTATATTCGGGCGCGCTTTGCTCGCGCAGACTTGTTCAGAGGCTCCCTGCTAATTCCAATGCCGCTCACGCCGCCAAGATGCGCGGAATTTATCACACTCTCAGGGCGAAATTTTACAAGGGATTTCCTCGCTTGCACAAACAGCAAAAATTGCAGTTAACGAAACCCAACGCCGAATAGAAGAGCCACCTCTTTCGACGCCAACGGTTCAACTCCAGGCTCAACCCCGCCCCAAACGCTGAAACAAGCCTCCAGGCAGGCGCCCCACATGGCCATCCAATTCCAGCGCCAGCAGGCGTGCTTGTAGCGTCGCGGTGTCCAACCCGGTGCGTGCTTGCAGCGCGTCCAGCCCGACCGGGTCAGCGCCAAGCGCGGCCAGCAGCGTCGATTCGTTGCCATGCCCGCCTTCGGCACTGATGGAGTCATGAGGCGTGGGTACGTCTGACTGATGCGGCCAGCGTAATTCTTCCAGCACGTCCTCAGCCGTTTCAACCAGTTTGGCGCCCTGACGGATGAGCGCATGGCAACCGCGCGATTGCGGGCTATGGATCGAACCCGGTATAGCAAACACCTCCTTTCCCTGCTCGGAAGCCAGCCGTGCGGTAATCAGAGAGCCGGAGCGCAGCGCTGCCTCCACCACCAGCGTGCCGCGTGTCAGGCCAGCGATCAAACGGTTTCGCTTGGGAAAATTGCCCGGCAACGGCGGAGTGCCGAGCGGGAATTCGCTCACAATCAAACCGTGCGCGGCAATGCGGTGCGCCAGCGCGCGGTGTTGGCGCGGGTAGACGCGGTCCAGCCCGGTGCCGACCACCGCCAGCGTCACCAGCCTGGTGGCGGGTTGACGCTCGTCGCAAGAAGCCAGCGCTCCTTCGTGCGCCGCACCATCCACGCCCAGCGCCAAGCCCGACACCACAGTCAAGCCAGCCGCCGCCAGCGTGCGAGCAAACTGGCGCGCGTTCAACGCCCCCTGCGGTGTCGGGTTGCGGCTGCCGACCAAGGCCAGTGCTAGTACCGGCCAACCGGTATTTTGTTGCCCATCCAGCAGTTGCACCTGCCCCAGCAGATACAGCATCAACGGCGGGTCTTCAATCTCCAGCAAGCTGGCTGGGTAGCGTGCATCGCCCAGCGTCACCAAAGCACGGCCCAAACCGGCATCAGCGGCGGCAAGCCAGTCGAGCACGTCTTGAACGCGCTCGTCCAAACCTTCGGGCGGTTTGGTCAAAGCGCCGGCTTGCGCCGGGCTAACCAACTCGCGCAGCGCAACGGCGCTCTGACTGAAAATGGCCTGCGGCAAGCCAAACGCGGCCAACAGGCGGCGCGCCGCGTCATTGCCAACACCGGGCGTAAGCCCCAGCCGCACCCAAGCAATCAGTTCATCACGATCCATATCACTGCCCCTTGAGGCGCTAGCGTACCTTCCGCCCACACCTGCCCGCCGAGGCAAGCCCGGCCACGGACGCCCAGTTCCTTGCCGTCCACCAACGTAGAAGGCTCACTCCATCCCAGCCCTTCCAACAAGGGGAAAAATCGGGATGAGGGTTCGCTTTAGCAGCCATTTGTGTCTTTACGCTTCGTGCATTCCGGGCGGCACGTGAACACCGTGGAGAATCTCGATATGGAATCCCCCCGGAGGCGCCCTGCCCTATTTCGGATTGACCAGCCTGTCGCCCACCTGTACCGGACTGGTGATTTCCATGACCAGCGCGTAGGACACGCGTTCGAACGGACGGAACACCATCGCCAAGCCATTGCGTTCGTCCGGCAATTTGATGCGGGTGCGAGCATCGTCGGTCTTATCGATCATTTGCTGCCCGCTGGTCAGTACCGCCAACACATGACCATTACCGATACCGTCGCGCCGGCCCTTATTGATAATTACGATCTGGTTCTGACCGGCATAGCGTACCGAGTTGCCATGCACCTTCACCACCCGCGCATCCACCGGCCTGCCCGGCGCATGCGGCACGTAGCTACGGAAATCACGCGGCGGTTCGGGCAGCAAGCGGTCACCGAGACGCAGTTCTTGCTTGCTGTCGATGATGTTGATCGTGGCCGGCACGGGCAACAACTTGTGCCGCTTCTGGTTTGCCGGTGGCGTAAAGACTTGTTCGCCGGCTGCGGCGGCCAAGTTGCCCTCAGGCGCGGTATCGTCTTGCGCCTCGCTTTCGCCACGCACCAGTTCGGCACGGCCAACGTACTGACCTTCGTAACCAAGGACGTTACCCGTCACCGGATCCTTCAGCGCAGAAGCCGAGCGAAAGACGCGAAACGCGCCTGGCAAGTCCGGCCCCATCAGCAAAGGAGCGCCCGCCGCGCCGCGCGCGTATGCGCGATCACCCCTGGCCGCCAGCACGCGGTTTTCGTCGGCTACCGCCACCAAGCGCGGCGCGCGCTCGAAGGTGTTGTCGCCAACGATCAGCGACTCGGTCAAAAACGGTTCGATCAATTGCGGCTCCAACGTCGGCAGCGGGCCGCCGCCCAGCATGTCGATACGGGTGCGCGGCGACACACGCACGGTGTCCGGTTCGCCCTCGGCAGTCGCGGCGCGCAACCAGGCGCGGCCGTCCGCGCGTTCCAGATGAAGCTGTTGGCCAGGGTAAATCAGGCGCGGATTGCCGATGCGCTGCGAATTCATGCGCCACAGATCGGGCCAGCGCCATTGTGACTTCAAAAACAGGCCCGAAATGCGCCACAGCGTATCGCCGCGGCGCACTGTGTAGCTCTCGGGCGCGTTCGGCGCCAGACCCGATAGCGGCACGCCCTGCTCTGCCTTCTGCTGCACGGCGGCATGGTCGGAGATAACGGGACTGTCGATTTCCTGCGCGGCGGTACAAACCGGCTGCGGTGACAACAAAGCGGCAGCCAGCAGGCTAAGGCAACGCTGAACAAGTCCCATGCGATGATCACATCCTCGTTTTGGGCGGTCTGCGGCGTTGCCAATGCTCGCAATACCGCCAGGTATTGCTGCGCTTTGCGCCTTGCAGCCCATCCCAAACCGAGGCGCGCTCATCCGCGGGGACTTATTCAGCGTCGCCCTAACCGGTATAGCCCAAGCGCACCGGGCGCTGGCAACAAGGCATTTCATCGTTTTGAATACGGTAGTTGACTTGATAAACTTGCGAGCAATTCTGCAATAGCGGCAATTCCGAATTAGTTAGCCCATGGCGCAACTTCCTATTCTCCGCTACCCTGACCCGCGCCTGCGCAATGTGGCCCGGCCTGTGCAGGCGGTTGACGCGCGCCTGAGGGCGCTGATCGGTGACATGTTCGAGACCATGTACCAAGCCAAAGGTATCGGCCTGGCGGCCACCCAGGTAGATGTGCATGAGCGCCTGATCGTCATCGACGTGTCGGATGAGCGCGACCAGCGCTTGGTGCTGATCAATCCGGAGCTGCTCTGGGCCGGCGATGAGCTTGTCAAACACGACGAAGGTTGCCTGTCGCTGCCCGAAATCTACGAAGGTATCGAGCGGCCCGCCGCCGTGCGTGTGCGCGCACTGGACGAACAGGGCAACTCACGCGAAATCGAGGCCGATGGGCTGCTGGCCGTGTGTATCCAGCATGAAATGGATCACCTGATGGGCAAGGTATTCGTCGATTACTTGTCGCCACTCAAGCGCAACCGCATCAAAACCCGGTTGCTAAAGGCCGAGCGCGAAGACAGCCGGGCGCGGGAGCGGCGTCCATGAGCCGTGCCGGATTTTTCGGCCGGCTGGCGCTGCTGCCTTGGCTCTGCGCGCTGCTGCTGGCTTGTGTCCAGCCTATGCAAATCGCGCCCGGTACCCCGGCCGTTGATGTGATGCGCGCACTCGGTCAGCCCAGCAGCCGCCACCGCTTGCCCGATGGCGGCCAGCGGTTGCAGTACTCCAGCCAACCGGCCGGCCAGACCGTCTACAACGTCGATCTGGACGCGCGCGCTCGCGTGACGCGTGTCGAGCAAGCGCTAAACGAAATGCAGTTTGGCCAGCGTATTCGCCCAAACGTGTGGACGCGCGCCGACGTGCTGCGCGAATACGGCCCGCCCGCCTACACCATGAGCGTGCATAATTTCAAGGGCACAATCTGGGTCTGGCGCTACCTCTATGGTCAGACTTGGCGTCTGCTGTACATCGATATCGACCCTGGCGGCGTGGTGCGCGGCTGGTCCAACGGCGACGAAAATATTCCCGACTCGAGTTTCTGATCTTCGCGCCATCGTCATCCAAACAAGCGCTCATCGGCCAAGGACTGAGAGCCTGTGAATGAAGCATCGCCTCAAGCGCCCGCCCCATGACCTTCCGAGTCGCCTTTGCCGGCACGCCCGAATTCTCCCGCGCCGCATTGCAAGCGCTACACACGGCGGGCTTTCAGATCGTGCTGGCGCTGACCCAACCTGATCGCCCAGCAGGGCGCGGCATGAGGTTGCAGCCCTCACCCATCAAGCAGTGGGCGCAAGCGCATGAGGTCAGCCTGGCCCAGCCGCGCGGCTTGCGGCTGGACGGCAAGTACCCCGAAGACGCCGCCGCCGCGCAAGCCGCCTTGAACGCCGCGCGGGCCGACGTGCTGGTGGTTGCCGCCTACGGACTGATCCTGCCGCAGTGGGTACTTGATCTGCCTCGTCTGGGTTGCCTGAACATCCACGCCTCGCTGCTGCCGCGCTGGCGCGGGGCGGCGCCGATCCAGCGCGCCATCGAAGCTGGCGACGCGCAAACCGGCGTCACCATCATGCAAATGGATGCCGGCCTGGACACCGGCGACGTGCTGCTGGCCGAGCCGTTGCCTATCGGCCCGGACGACAGCGCCGCCATGCTGCACGACAAGCTAGCGGCGCTCGGCGCCCGCCTGATCGTGCAAGCGCTACAGTTGGCCGCCAGCGGCAAGCTGCGCGCCACGCCTCAGCCGTCCGAAGGCGTAAGCTACGCGCACAAAATCGACAAATCCGAAGCTGCCATCGACTGGCAGCAGCCGGCTGCTGCCATCGAGCGGCGCATTCGCGCCTTCGATCCATTTCCCGGCACAAGCAGCGTGCTGAACGGCGCCACGGTCAAGCTGTGGCGCGCCGAGGTCAGCATCGGCGCGCGTCCGCCGGATGCGCGCTCAGGCCAGATTTTGCACTCTGGTGACGACGGCGTCACCGTGGCCTGCGGCGAAGGCGCGTTGCGTTTGACGCAGTTGCAGCGCGTCGGCGGCAAGCGTCTGCCGGCGCGCGAATTTCTACGCGGATTCGCGCTCGCTGCCGGCCAGTGCTTCGAGCTATCCGCGTCGTCCGGGCGGGCCGCATGACATCGCCGGACAATGACCTGCCGCCGCGCGGACCATGCCATGGTCGGCGCCATCGCGACCGGAATGGCGACACACCTGCCGCTGCCACTGATCCTTGGTTGGTGAACAGACGAAGCGACACTTCGCTTGCGGGGCAACGGGCGAAGCACCACCTTGAGTCAACCACAGCCTCGGAAATAACTACGAAACAAGAACGTTTTCGATACATATTGTTTCTTGTTTGCCGGTGTTTATGGCCATTTACGGTGTAATACTAGCGCTTTGCAATTTGTATCGGCACTTGCCCTTGGCAAATGCCAATTGTGGTTTCTAGCTCAAGTTAAATTCGGAGAAGACTAATGGCTGATGGCAACAGTGTAGGAAGTGAATTTCTCGACAGTACGGTCGTGCAGGTGGCTGCCGGTCAGACGGTGACGGCAAGCGCCGACCGCGACGAGGTTTTTGCCGTTCATGCGCGGCGCGAAGATGTCAAAAACTTCACCCTCCAGGGAGATGATCTCATCATCGAGTTCACGGACGGTTCACTGTTAACCATCCGTGGTTTCTTCGGCGGCGCGGCCGGAGACCGACTCATGTTCATCGACGGTGAACAGCAATATCAGGTCGACTTCGCGCAAGCGCTCAGCGGCGAAGGAGACGGCATCACCGAAGAACTGGTCAACTGGTCCGCTTCCGTCCAACAGGCGCCAGCGCAGGCGCAAGAACAGGGCGATGTGTTACTGGGCTTGCTGGGGGTAGCGGCGCTATTCACCGGGGTGGTACTTACCGACCGCAACTCCGACGACAAACCCATCGGTGGACGAACCAATCCCGCATTGTCGGCCACTGACGATCAGGGCGCAATCAGTGGCCCGCTCGATCCCGACGGCGTGACCGACGATAAGCGGCCCACCTTCAACGGCACCGGCACGGCTGGAAACATCGTCACGGTAACGACCGAGACCGACCAGTTGCTAGGCACCTCCACCGTGAACGCGAACGGCACCTGGAGCCTGGCGCCCGAAACCGACCTTGGCGATGGACCGCACACCATCAAAGCCACCCAGACCGACGCGCAGGACAACGAAATATCAACGGAAGAGATCACGCTGACCGTCGACACGAAGATCGATACACCGACAACGATCACGCTAAGCGATGGAGCCGACAGCAAACCCCAGGCCTCAGGCCAGGCCGAAGCCGGTTCGGAAGTCACCGTGACCTGGCCGGATAACTCAACCTTGACGACGGCGGCTGACGCGAATGGAAACTGGTCGCTGCAAGCGCCAACAGCGCAGCCAGATGGCGCAATCAAGGCACAGGCGCAAGACGCCGCAGGCAACACCAGCGCCACAAGTAAGCAGTGGAATGGCAGTAATTCGGACTCGGACAGCGATTCAGATTCAGATAGCGACGCTGACTCAGATAGTGATTCGGATTCGGATAGTGACAGCGATTCCGACTCTGACTCCGATAGCGACAGCGACTCCGATTCGGACAGCGACAGCGATTCCGACTCCGACAGTGATTCCGATTCGGATTCGGATTCGGATAGCGACTCCGATTCGGACTCCGATAGCGACTCTGACTCCGATAGCGACTCAGACTCGGACAGCGACAGCGATTCCGACTCTGATTCCGACAGCGATTCCGATAGCGATTCCGACTCCGATTCGGATAGCGACTCTGACTCGGATAGCGACTCCGACTCGGATAGCGACTCCGACTCGGATAGCGACTCCGACTCGGATAGCGATTCCGACTCGGACAGCGATTCCGACTCGGACAGCGACAGCGACTCGGACAGCGACTCCGATTCGGACAGCGACTCCGACTCCGACAGCGATTCGGATAGCGACTCCGATAGCGACTCGGATTCCGACAGCGATTCCGACTCCGATTCGGATAGCGACTCCGACAGCGACAGCGATTCGGATAGCGACAGCGACAGCGACTCCGACAGTGATTCGGATTCCGACAGTGACTCCGACTCTGACAGCGATTCCGACTCTGACTCCGATTCGGA